>NZ_JANSIN010000012.1:0-399 GCF_047462115.1 Synechococcus sp. R50.1
AATGACTTTTGCCAAACCGCCTAAAGCTCAGTAAATTCAGCAAAGTTCAGGGTTTTGGGGGTTAGAGGCATGCTCTTGCAGGGAGAAGGTAGAGATCAACCTCACTTCTCTTTGCTCATTACTCGCTTCTCTCTAGTTTCCGTCCCCTTGCGGGGAAAAGGTAGGGATCAACGTAGATTCTGAGCGGGAGGTCCCAGAAGAAATTCTGGGGTTTCCGTCCCCTTGCGGGGAAAAGGTAGGGATCAACGTGAGTTTCGCCTCAAGCCCACATGGCTTCCTCAACTCGACGGGTTTCCGTCCCCTTGCGGGGAAAAGGTAGGGATCAACAATACGAGCGAATTGACTGCGATATTCCTCACTACTATGGTTTCCGTCCCCTTGCGGGGAAAAGGTAGGGAT
>NZ_JANSIN010000012.1:499-62064 GCF_047462115.1 Synechococcus sp. R50.1
CAACGCAAAGTGTGTTAGAGGGGGTCGCCCGCCGCTTTGGGTTTCCGTCCCCTTGCGGGGAAAAGGTAGGGATCAACGCAAAGTGTGTTAGAGGGGGTCGCCCGCCGCTTTGGGTTTCCGTCCCCTTGCGGGGAAAAGGTAGGGATCAACCACCCAGGTGCACCACACCTGGGTGTTGTTTATCTCCTACAGTTTCCGTCCCCTTGCGGGGAAAAGGTAGGGATCAACACTACTGGGTCCCTGGACTTTTTACTCCGACTACGCAGAGAGGGTTTCCGTCCCCTTGCGGGGAAAAGGTAGGGATCAACCACACTGTATACTCAGGAGGAGGTCGATACTATGCTGTTTCCGTCCCCTTGCGGGGAAAAGGTAGGGATCAACACTTATAGAGAAAGGTTGGTTGAGACAAGGGGGTATGGTTTCCGTCCCCTTGCGGGGAAAAGGTAGGGATCAACGGCTCAGCGGGAGTAACGAGTAAGTAACTTTCTCTTTTAAACGTTTCCGTCCCCTTGCGGGGAAAAGGTAGGGATCAACACGGACCTATTCCTCCGGTGCAGTACCCGTACTGCACAATGTTTCCGTCCCCTTGCAGGGAAAAGGTAGGGATCAACCGTGCTAACTTTGGTACTTACAGAGCTGTAGCAGATGAGGTGTTTCCGTCCCCTTGCGGGGAAAAGGTAGGGATCAACCCTACCCTCGGAAAAGCCTGAATTCATGAGGTTTTCAAGGTGCGTTCGCGAGGGAGTACGGAGATTCCTCGACACAGATATTAACATTGTCCTCGCGGCCAAGCGCAAGCGGGGAAATTGAGCTTGCTACGGCCATTATGTCACGTTTTTGGGCCAATCGGGGCAAAAGATCTAAAGTTTCCCTTAAAATCTTGTGCCGGCAGAGTCAGGCTGGTGATGGCTCGCCCCGACAGATCGCGCACAAAACTTTACAATTTCGGCCCGGTGGAGCGATCCAACTGTTGCAGGTAGGCGGCGATAACATCAGTACCCTCCTGTATGGGGGCAATTTGGCCGCGGGTAGCCCGGTTGTGCAGTTGTAGAATTGCCCGTTGGTTGCGAATCTTGCCGCGCACAATCACCTTGGCCCACCTCAGCCCCCAGGGGGAGTAGGCCCGCTGATACTGGGCCAGACGGATCTCAGAGTTGGTGGAGAAGGATCCCTGCAGGCGACCGCGAAAACCGCCATCCGCACGCAAAAAAATGGTTTCGATGCCTCGATCCAGCAGTTGGGCCAAAGCTGCGCTGGTCAATTGGATCCCGGGCAACACCACCACCAGCTCCACCTCCGCAAGGCGGCAAAGCTGCTCTTGACCACGGCGGCGAATGAGCAGGGTTTGGTTTTGGCAGTGAACCACAGTCCCCGGCTCGGTTAGGTAGAGGGTGGTCATGGGCAGGAAGGTCAAGAAAGCTTCAGGTCGGGGCGATAAAACTGCAGCTCTGCCTGAGCTTCTCGAGCCATCTGTTCCCGGTAGGCCGGGGGAGCGATCACCTCGCCGTTGGGCCGCCAATCCCGCAGGCGCATGGTGAAATTGGTATCTCCCACCCGTACCCAGGCGCGGAAGTACCGGTCGCTGGCTGGTCTTTGCCGGACAATGTTCAAAATCTGTTCGCGCTCCCGCGCATCCGCCACTGCCCGTTGCACCAAAGCCGGGATCCGCTCGTAGGCAATGGGCTGGAAGGTGGGATGTCGCACTGTGCTCTCCACGTAGCGACGGGCAAACTCCGGGGAAAATCGAAGGATCAACAAAGCCTTGGGCAAGTAAAAATCGGATCCCCAGGCTTCTTCCCATGCTGCTTGGACTTCCTCTGGGCTGGGCAGCTTCTTTTGCCGTTTGCGGGTTGCCAGCTCTGGCGGAATGGAAGGAGCGTCCCAGGGAATCACCGCCAGGCGCTTAGACTGGATCCGATCCAGCCGAAAATTGTGCCAGCCCAGGGATCCTTCGGGGGTGGGAAGCTGGCCAAAGGCTGCCAAATACTTGGCGCGGCGGGCATAGAACAAACAGACTGGGTAAGTGAGAACGTGTCGGATCCCATGTTGGCGGGTGGCGTAGTCAAAACCGATCACCCCTGCTTCTGGGTTGGCCCAAAGGGCTTCTAGCTGGCTTTGATATTCATCCACCCGTTCTTGCTGTTCGTCTGAGAGGATGTACTCAAACCACACAAACAGCCGCCGCTGCGAGTGCTGATCGCGCCAGCGGGACGGAGTCCTTTGGTTGGCCCAGATTTCATCCAGCAAAACCTGCACATCTGGATGTACAAAGGCCACATCGCTGAGGATGTGATAGATCTGTTCCAGTTGATGGCCCGATAAGGTCAAAGCCGATGAAGATACGGGCAGTTGAGGACGATCCCCCGGCGCACGGCAGCGAAAATTATCTCTCCGCCTAGAGTTGGCCTGAATTTGTTGCAGCCAACCCCGGGCAGCCAGGTAATCCAGCTCTTTGCGCAGTGTGCGATGGGTCTTGTGAAAGGGTTGAGCAGATAGCAGCGCTTCCAGATCCGGAACTTCTGCTTTTAAGGCGGCCAATAGGTTGGCATCCTTCAGCCAAAAACTCAAGGGTTTCCAGCAAATGCAGTCAACATCAGGACAGGGTGAAGGGATCCCTTTTGCCAGATCCTGCTTGGGATGCCACGGCGAGAGCAAGCGATCCCGGATGTGGGTGTAGCCAAAGGTTTCCGGCAGGTCTGGCCAGCGGTTTTCGCCATAGAGGCAGTGGAGCAGTACCCACAGGCGCACGGCCCGCTCCAGGCGCTCCGCCAACTGACCGCCCGCTAACCAACGCAACACTTCCACCGTCAAAGGCAGCTCAAATCCGCTCATCCGACAGTTCCCTCGGTTCTTAGGTCAACCAGTTGATGGCACTCCAGGCCAGGGGTTTTCTTGGAGCAAGGCGCAAGTGAGAGCCTGACCACTCTGACATGAGTTGGAACCTTCCACTTCCAATCTCTTCCATACTGAAGTCAACCTGTCTCGTCAAATCTGCCCATGGCTGCTGTGGCACTGCATTTGCTTTCCGGCTGTCTGGCCGCTCGCGCCAGCGGGACGGAGTCCTTTCGCGCCAGCGGGACGGAGTCCTTTCGCGCCAGCGGGACGGAGTCCTTGGACCCTCGAAGATCCCATTCTTCGGAACTGTCTTTTCAGGTCATCGAAATTGAGCTGACCCGACCGGATCGCTTGGTTTTTCCAGAGGATTTGGCTCAGCTTCAGCTGCCTGCCGGGATCAATGCCCAGCTGGGGGTGGTTCTGACGGGGCGGGCCCCCATTTGGCTGTATGGCTGGCTGGTGCATGAGTGCCACTTCACCCGTTGGGTGGCCTGTTATGACCCACGCTTGGGCGCGGTGGTGGTCTCCAGCCATACCCCCGAAGTGCGGGTGGGCCAGGTCATCCCCTGGGTGCAGGGAAGGCCGGGCAAGGCCTACGGCCCGCTGACGCGAACAGAATTGGCAGCGGCGGTGATGGTGGTGGGCCCCCCCGACAGTGGCAAAAGCCGTCTTGCCCGCGCCCTCTTCGAAGCTCTGCTGCCGGAGCATCCCGATATTTATCTGCAACGGGCCCATTGGGATGGGGAAGGCAATTGGACTTTAGACTTGCCACCAGAAGAGGCGAAGATCCTCAAGCACCAGTACCGGGGCTCTTTTACCCCCGAATTTTTCAGCTTCCATGCCCAGGCCATTCTGGCTTTGCGCCGGCAAAAGAGTTTGGTGATTGTGGATGTGGGCGGCAAGGTGGATCCGCAAAAGCAGCCGATCCTGGAAGCCTGCTCCCACTACCTGGTGGTCAGCCGGGATCCCGAGGCTATCCCTCTCTGGCACGAGTTTTGTCGAGACCGGGGCAATTTGCGCTGTGTGGCCATCCTGCACACCTCGCCCGGCCCTCCTCAAGTGCTCAAAGACTCACCTGAGTTGGAAATTCGCTGGGATCCCAACTCTCCTCCCCCCGCGGAGCTGCTGCGGGCGGTGCGCCGCCTCATTCACTAGAGCTGCAGGTTCAGAATTGGAGGGGCGGGTCAGCATATATCGCATCCCGGACGCTGGCCGTTTTGGACGAGCGGTTGCACGGCGTTGTGTGCGAGTTCCAAGAGAGGTTTGCGGATCGCCTGACCAGGGGCTGCACCTGATGGCCAAGGTGTGTGGTTTTTGGGTTTTGGGTTGCCTTGTCGCCCTCTCGCTCCGTCAACTGCTCCAGGTTGGATTTACCGGCAAGCCGCCTCTGGGTTGGCTTCATGGCCGTAGAGATAGCTGAGAACCAAGTTGCGCAGGCGGTAGTACTGCGGATCTTCAAGAATCCGCTCGCGATCCCGAGGGCGCGGGAAGGGGATGGTCACAATCTGCCCGATGGTGGCTGCAGGGCCATTGGTCATCAGCACCAGGCGGTCGGCCAAAAACAGCGCCTCATCAATGTCGTGGGTAATCATCAAAACCGTGCAGCGATGTTCATCCCAAATGCGCAACAGCTCCTCTTGCAGCTCCTCTTTGGTAATGGCATCCAAGGCCCCGAAGGGTTCATCCAAAATCAGCACTTCTGGACGGATGGCCAACGCACGAGCAATGGCTACCCGCTGTTTCATCCCTCCCGAAATTTGCGAGGGATATTTCTGAGCGGCTTCCCCCAGCCCCACCAAATCCAAATGTTCTTCCACAATTCGATGCTTTTCCGACTGGCTCTTTTGGGGAAATACCGACCGAACGGCCAAATAAACATTTTCATAAACCGTGAGCCAAGGCAACAGGGCATACCCTTGAAACACTACCATGCGCTCCGGGCCAGGAGCTGTAATCGGCTGCCCTTTCAGCTTCACCGAGCCACTGGTGGGCTGGGCAAATCCGGAAACCATATTCAGCAGGGTGGTTTTGCCACAGCCGGAATGCCCAACCAAGCAGACAAACTCTCCCTCGTTCACACTGAGGTTGATATCTCGCAAGACGGGATAATCCCCCTTGGGAGTTGAGTAGGTCTTGCTGACATTCTCAAGGCTTAGGTAGGGTTCTGCGGCTACGTTCGCTGGGGTAGAGGTTGTCAAGAGGGCAGTCATCGTAGGGTGCTCCAATTCATGATTTTCTCACAACGGGGAATGTGCTTTTGCAAGGGCGCCCAAGTGGGTATCTAGAGCAACACAGGACGACGATCTAAGGCAACCTCGGCTACATAAATATCGTGCTTAATCGCCAAACTGTTGAGGTAGGCCAGGGGATCCTCGCCATTAAAGGGGATCCCATCGAACAACTGAATGGGCTGCCTTTGGTAGGAGACATCCAGCCCCAGCTCGCGGGCTGCCGTACTGAATACCCCCACCTGACACACCCGCTCTACAATCTCCACCCAGTTGCGAGGGAAGGGCAGATCCCCCCAGCGGGCCATTTGGGTCATCATCCACAGATGCTCGGTGCGGCTGGGACGGTTGCCGGCTCCCAGAAAGAAGCGGTGGTGGGCATATTCCCGCATCGGCCTGTCCAAGTCACAGATCAGACGCTGGGGATCCCCCAGATGAATGTAGGATGGGTCGGTGCTCAGGTAGGCGCGGCGGCTGAGCAGCTCGCGAATCTCGTCGTGATGGGCCGGGTCTTCACAGTAGCGGCAGGCTTCCAACAGCGCTTTCACCAAGGCAATGTGGGTGTTGGGGTAGGCTCTGGCCCAATCTTCTCGCACCCCCAACACTTTGCCGGGATGGCCCAGCCAAATCTCCAGATCTGTAGCCACCGTAAAGCCACTGCCCTCTAAGGCTGCCCGCAAATTCCAGGGCTCTCCCACACAGTACCCATCGATGTTGCCGGCTGTTAGGTTGGCCACCATCTGGGCCGGAGGCAGCGTTTTCAGTACCACGTCATGATCCGGGTGGATCCCGCCGGCTGCCAGCCAGTAGCGCAACAGCAAATTGTGCATAGAGCTGGGATGCACCACTCCAAAGGTGAGCCGACGGCTGGGACTATCCAGGATGTAAGCCTTCAACTGGCTGAGGGTGTGGATCCCTTGCTCATAGAACCGCTTGTGCAAGGTGATAGCATTGCCGTTGCGGGTCAAGGTGAGGGCCGTAACCACCGGCTGAGGCGGGTTATCCCCTCCACCCAAGGACATCCACACCGGCATACCGGCGGGCATTTGGGCCGCATCCAGATAACCTCCCTGAATGCCGTCTTGGATCCCTCGCCAACTGGTTTCCCGCACCAAATTCACTTCTTCCAAGCCGTGTTTGGCAAAAAACCTTTTTTCTTTGGCCACAGCCAACGGAGCACAGGCAGTGAGGGGCACAAAGCCAATCTCCAGGTTGATCTTTTCCAAGCCATGCCTGGCCACCACAGTGCTGCGGCGAGCACGCCATTGCTTGATGCGTTTTTGTTGGTTCAAAAAGTAGATGATCTCGCTGCGGTAGCTGTAGTAGCTGGGATGGTTGACCACCTCCAGCCGACGGCGGGGCCGAGGAATGTCAATGGTCAAAATGTTCCCAATTCGGGATCCCGGCCCATTGGTGAGCATGACCACACGATCTGACAGAAGAACCGCTTCGTCCACATCGTGGGTGACCATGAGAGTGGTCATCTGATGTTCTTCGCAGATGCGCATTAACTGCTCTTGCAAGTTCCCGCGCGTGAGCGCATCCAAAGCGCCAAATGGCTCATCCAACAACAACACTTTGGGCCGCAAAGCCAGGGCACGGGCAATGGCCACCCGCTGCTTCATCCCCCCGGACAATTGGGCTGGGGGCTTATCTGCGGCATGGCGCAAACCCACCAGATCGATGTGCTCTTCTACGATCTGCTGACGCTCCGCCGGAGAATGGTTTTTAAGAACGGCATTCACCGCTAGCGCAATGTTTTGCCGAACCGTTAGCCAAGGCAAAAGCGAGTAATGCTGAAACACCACCATGCGATCGGGGCCGGGAGCCGTAATGGTATGTCCATCCAAAGCTACGATCCCCCCCGTAGGCAAAGACAGCCCCGCCACCATGTTCAATAGGGTGGATTTGCCACAGCCGGAGTGGCCGATTAAGGAGACAAACTCCCCTCGATGGATTTGCAGATCGATCCCTTTCAGAGCAAGGTATTCCTGCCCTCCGGGCAGAGGAAAAGATTTTTCCACCTGCTCTACACTGACCAATACAGACACAGAAAACCTCCCAACCTATCACTCATCTAGCCTTAAGCCAACCACGCACTGACAACACATCATTGATTGGCTATCTTGTTTTGCAAAATAGACATCAGGCGATCCAAAAGCAATCCCACCGCTCCGATGTAGATGACGGCAACGATGATCTCCGTAACGTAGTTCTGCTGGTAGGCATCCCAGATGAAAAAGCCGATCCCCGGCACACCCGACATCACAATCTCTGCGGCAATAATGGCCAGCCAAGACAGGCCGATGCCGATGCGCAGACCTGTGAACATGTAGGGCAGGGCTGAGGGCAGCAACACCTTAAAAAAGAAGTCCACTTTGGAGAGCTTGAGCACTTTGGAGACGTTGATGTAGTCTTCCGGGATCTGTCTCACCCCCACAGCCGTGTTGATGAGAATGGGCCAAATTGAGGTAATAAAAATAACGAACAGGGCAGCCGGCTCATTGCGTTGCAAAGCAGCCAAAGATATGGGCACCCAAGCCAAGGGAGCTACCATGCGCAAAAATTGGAAAATGGGATCCAAAGCTCGGTTGATCCACACACTGCTTCCCACCAAAATGCCCAACGTGATGCCCACCAAAGCGGCACTGCAATAGCCGATGGCCACCCTTTGTAAGCTGGCCAAGGTTTGGCGCAGCAGCCCTTGGTCGAGGTCGCTGTTGCGATACAAAGGATGCAGGATCAGATATCGGCTGCGCTCATCCATCCACACATCCCAGGGCCCCGGCAGCCGAATTAGGTTGGCACTGGCCAAGATCTGCCAGATGAGCAGGAATCCAACAATACCCACCACAGGGGGGAGAATCTGATCTCGGTACTTCGCCAAATCGAGCTTCGCTGCCGAAGACTTTGCCGGAGAAGAAAGTGTCGTCGTCATAGCTCCTGGAGAGGATAGGGTTTTACAAGGTTCTCTGTTGTCGCGCTCTCAGAACATTCCAACCGCAGGGTTCTACAACGTGTTGGAAACAGAGCATGAACTGGGATTGGCCTTGCCTTTTCTTTGGATGGGCAAACACAGGGATTGCAAACTCAACAAAACTCTCACGACAATCAGAAAACTCAGGATTCCTACGGCTATTGAAAGGATGAGCTTGTCCCAGCGAGGCCGGGCCGGCCTCTCAAAAGGAGGATCCCTGAAGAGTTCGCGCGGAACGTGAAGTAGAGCCAACATAGCCGATCCTCAACATGGCATTTAAAGTTATTCAAAAAGTGCGAGGCTCATAGCATCCATCAACTTTCCATCGTTTGGGCAGAAAGCTCGGCACCGCTTTTTTCGACCTCGTGGGATCCCACAGGTAGGCAGGATCCCTGTCGCGCGAGAGATTCGAACAAGGAAACGGTAAGCCATGGACTTCCTGCGAAAGAAGGTGAGGAACTTGGCCCAATCAAGCTATTCAGCTAGACCCTTTTGATTTTCAGGCTGTTCAGGTAAGCCTGCGGATCCTGTGGGTCAAACACCACACCGTCAAAGAAACGCTCTGTTCCCCGCGAGGTGTTGTTGGGGATGTTCTTCACCCCCAGTGCCTGGGCGGCCTCACGCCAGAGATCTTCACGGTTCACTTCATCCACCAGACGACGGGCAGTATCCAGATCGGGAAGGAAGCGAGCGTGGAAGCCCCAACGCAGGGATTCCGTCAGGAACCAAAGGTCATGGCTCTTGTAGGGGTAAGAGACGCTGCCCCGGCCATCTTCCCAGTACAAGGGCCCGGCATTGAAATCTTGAACAGCTGGCTTGCCGTCTCCCAATTCGTAGTTGCCTTGAAAGGGAGGGGTGAGAACTTCAACCGGCACATTCAGGTAGGCACGCCCTGAGAGAATGCGTGTCAGTTCTTCTCGGTTGGCCGGATCGTCGCACCATTGCTGCGCTTCCATCACCGCCATCAAAGTGGCTTGTGTGGCCCTGGGGTTTTGCTCTACCCAATCGGCGCGAATGGCCAAGTATTCTTCGGGGTGAAAGGGCCAAATCTGTTGGGTAAGGGCCGCCATAAACCCGATCCCATCGGCCACAATCCGGTAGGGCCAGGGATCCCCGGTGCTAAAAGCATCCATGGTGCCATTGCGCATTCCCTGCACCGTTTCGGCAGAGGGAACCGCCAACAGGTCGATGTCTTGATCCGGATCTACCCCCCCAGCAGCAAACCAGTAACGGATCCAAAAATCTTGATTGACGTTGGGGAAGGTATGAGCGGCCTTGAATTTGCGTCCGTTGCTGGCGCTGAAATTTTTGATGTAATCCGCGGCTCCCGAGATATCCAGCCCCAAACCCTTGCCAACATGCATTCCAGCAATGGCAATTCCGTTGCCTTGGGTGATCAACTGACACAGAACTGCCATGCGCACCGGCTGATTGTTGGTGATGGCGCCAATGTGGATCATGTGAGGCATCGGCATCTGCCACTGGCCACCGTCGATTCCCCCACCCGCTGAGCCGATGACCACATTGTCACGGGCTGCCGGCCAACTGGCCTGCTTCAACACCTCTACACCGGTCATGCCATGCTTGTCGAAAAAGCCCTTTTCCTTGGCGATGATCAGGGGGGCAGACTCCACAATCGGTATAAAGCCTAACCTGAGATTGGGGGTTTCTGGGCCGCTGGCCTGGGCAACCCAGTAGCCTGTGCTGGCCCGTGCTAAGCTGCCACTCACGAGTCCACCCACGGTGGCCGCACCCGCAGACAGCAAAAAGTTACGACGTGACGTCATGCTCACCTCATCGAAAGGATATGTGAAGGCAAGAAGGAAGCTTTCCAGTTCAAGTCGCCTGACCCACGGATTTCCTTCGTGAAATCTCAAGAAATCCTTAAATCTCAGCTTGGTTGATATCCTAAGGGCAAATAAATATAGAAACAATACAATTATTATTTTGGTAAGCATAGACTTCCGTTTATCATTGTTGCGATGGCTTAGGTCTCAATGGCGTTTCCTCCAACGGCGGCTTGCTCTGGGCAAAACAACTCAACAGATTGGGGATCCCTGCCCCATGCCGGCTATCACTGGGATGGCTGCACAGAGCGGTTTTTTGAGGGCTGGTACAGCCGCGTCACCTTGCCCGGGGATCCGCCCATTAGCTTTGCCTTCATGTACGCCATCGATCCCAAGCGCGGGGGCATGGCTCAGGTGTTGGGGCCAGAGGAGGAGCTGCATTGGCGCACCTTCCCCAATCCCCGCCGCTTTTGGGCCAGCTCAACCCATCTGGCCTTGGGGCACTCAGGGATCCCAGACCCTGGCTGTCGCGGCCTTCAGGATCCCTTCACCTTCTTCCAGCGCACCGCCAGTGGCTACCAATACACCGCCCACCTCAATCAGGGGATTTTGCCGGATCCCTTGGTCTCTGAGCCCATTCGCTGGCTTTACCGCATTCAGCCTCGTTTTGCCTATGGGATCCCACCCCAAGCCACCATGGGAGCCTGGTCTTATCTGCCCATCTTTGAGCCGGGCTGGCAGATCCTCATGAGCCATGGCTTGGCCACCGGCTGGGTGGAGTGGAGAGGCAGGCGCTATGAATTTCAGCAGGCTCCTGCCTATGCCGAAAAAAATTGGGGCCAAAGCTTTCCTCGCCGCTGGTTTTGGATCCAGTGCAACGCCTTTCCCCAGCATCCCGGTCTCAGCCTCACCTGTGCCGGAGCTGAGCGGCAGGTGCTCACCCGCCCCGAAGAAGTGGCCCTGATCAGCTTGCATGGGTGGGGATCCCAGCCCTTTTTGGAATGGCGACCCGGATCCGCTCGGCTGACCTGGCAAGTGGATCCCTGGGGATCTTGGCGAATCCGGGGAGAGAGCGCCCTCTGGTGTATTCGGCTGGAAGGGCACACGCGGCGGCCTGGCCAAACTGTATTCGCCCCTGGCCCAGAAGGGATGCAGCGCAACTGTCGGGATACCCTGGCAGGGCATCTGCACCTACAGCTTTGGCAGCGCAACGGCCAAGTCTGGACGCCGGTGCTCAAGGCCACCAGCCCCCAAGCCGGCCTCGAAGTGGGGGGAGAAGTCCGGCAACCTTGGCAAGGGCAATGTTAACGCTGGCGGATATCTACACCCCCGCTGGACTTTCCAAAGAACGCTCTTGTGCTAGAATGCCTAAGCCACATTGATAGATGTCCATCTCTGTCTCTGGATAGTACTGGATAGTATCTGAGTAACTATGGACAGATAGTATGGACAGACAGTCAACCGTGGTTGGCCCGCCCCTTTTGCGCCTGTAGCTCAGTGGACTAGAGCACGTGGCTACGGACCACGGTGTCGGGAGTTCAAATCTCTCCAGGCGCGTTTTGGCCCCAGACAGCTTCCGTCTGGGGTATTTACCGTCCCTTGGTTTCGCCAGAACTTGTGCTAGGATTACCCCTATCAAGTCCGCCTTGATGCAGGCGTAGGGAGCCCGAGGATCATGTTTGAACGCTTTACAGAAAAAGCCATCAAGGTGATCATGCTGGCCCAAGAAGAAGCCAGACGGTTAGGTCACAATTTCGTTGGCACCGAGCAAATTTTGTTGGGGTTAATCGGCGAGGGCACTGGGGTCGCCGCCAAAGTTCTCAAGTCCATGGGAGTGAACTTGAAGGACGCCCGCATTGAAGTCGAGAAAATCATCGGTCGGGGATCCGGTTTTGTGGCCGTCGAGATCCCTTTCACTCCCCGCGCCAAGCGAGTGCTGGAACTCTCCCTAGAAGAGGCCCGCCAGCTCGGCCACAACTACATCGGCACTGAGCACCTGCTCCTGGGCCTAATCCGAGAAGGGGAAGGGGTGGCAGCCCGCGTTTTGGAAAACCTGGGGGTGGATCTCTCCAAGGTGCGCACCCAGGTGATCCGCATGTTGGGCGAGACCGCCGAAGTGACGGCGGGGGGGGGATCCTCCAGCCGCACCAAAACGCCCACCCTGGACGAATTCGGCTCCAACCTCACCCAACTGGCCCAGGAGGGCAAGCTGGATCCGGTGGTCGGTCGGACGCGGGAGATCGAGCGGGTGATCCAGATCCTGGGCCGCCGCACCAAGAACAACCCCGTCCTCATTGGCGAGCCGGGGGTAGGCAAAACCGCCATCGCCGAGGGTTTGGCCCAGCGCATCGTGCAGGGGGATGTGCCCGATATTTTGGCCGACAAGCGGGTGATCAGCCTGGATATTGGCTTGCTGGTGGCCGGCACCAAGTACCGCGGCGAGTTTGAAGAGCGCCTCAAGAAAATCATGGATGAGATCCGCAATGCCGGCAACATCATCCTGGTCATCGACGAGGTGCATACCCTGATCGGGGCCGGGGCTGCGGAAGGGGCGATTGATGCCGCCAACATCCTCAAGCCTGCCTTGGCCCGTGGCGAGTTGCAGTGCATCGGCGCCACCACCCTGGATGAGTACCGCAAGCACATCGAACGGGATGCCGCCCTGGAGCGTCGCTTCCAGCCCATCATGGTGGGCGAGCCGACGGTCTCCGAGACCATCGAGATCCTGTTTGGCCTGCGGGAGCGCTACGAGCAGCACCACAAGCTGAAGATCTCCGATGCCGCCTTGGATGCGGCAGCCAAGCTGGCCGACCAGTACATCTCCGACCGCTTCCTGCCAGATAAGGCCATCGATTTGATCGACGAGGCTGCTTCGCGGGTGCGCCTGATCAACTCTCAACTGCCCCCGGCGGCCCGGGAGCTGGATCAAGAGTTGCGGCGAGTGCTCAAGGAGAAAGACGCTGCGGTGCGGGCCCAGAACTTCGACAAGGCTGGTGAGCTGCGGGATCGGGAGATGGAGATCAAGCAGCAGATCCGCGCCATTGCCGCTGCCAAAAAAGCCGAGGAGAGCAGCCGCAGCGAAATGCCTGAGGTAACCGAAGAGGACGTGGCCCAAGTGGTCAGCGCCTGGACGGGGGTGCCGGTGGCCAAGCTGACCGAGAGCGAGTCAGTGAAGCTGCTGAACATGGAAGAAACCCTGCACCAGCGCATCATCGGCCAAGACGAAGCGGTGCGGGCCATCTCCCGGGCCATCCGCCGCGCTCGGGTGGGGCTGAAAAATCCCAACCGCCCCATCGCCAGCTTCATCTTCTCCGGCCCAACAGGGGTGGGCAAAACCGAGCTGACCAAGGCTTTGGCAGCCTACTTCTTCGGCTCCGAGTCAGCCATGATCCGCCTCGACATGTCGGAATACATGGAGCGGCACACGGTCAGCAAGCTGATCGGATCCCCGCCGGGCTATGTGGGCTACAACGAGGGGGGTCAGCTCACCGAGGCGGTACGCCGTCGCCCCTACACGGTGGTGCTTTTCGATGAGATCGAGAAGGCGCACCCGGATGTGTTTAACCTATTGCTGCAAATCCTGGAGGATGGCCGCCTGACCGATGCCAAGGGCCGCACGGTGGACTTCAAGAACACCCTGATCGTGATGACCTCTAACATCGGCTCGAAGGTCATCGAGAAGGGCGGCGGCAGCCTCGGCTTCGAGTTCAACACCAACGACGAGGATGCCAACTACAACCGCATCCGCAACCTGGTGAATGAGGAGCTGAAGCAGTACTTCCGTCCGGAGTTCCTCAACCGCGTGGACGAGATCATCGTCTTCCGGCAACTGACCAAGGATGAGGTGAAGCAGATTGCCGACATCCTGCTCAAGGAAGTGTTTGACCGCATGACGGAGAAGAAAATCCGCCTTACGGTCAGCGACCGCTTCAAAGACTTGGTGGTGGAGGAGGGGTATAACCCCAGCTACGGGGCGCGCCCGCTGCGCCGCGCCATCCAACGCCTGCTGGAAGACATCCTGGCGGAAGAGATCCTGACTGGGCATGTCCGGGAGGGATCGGAGGTGCTCATCGATGTGGATGAGGAGCGCAAGCCCAAGGTGCTGGTCACGGAGCCGGAGCGGGTTCTCTTGCCTCAAGGGGCGGAGTAAAGCTGGCTTTGAGAGGTCCTCAGACTGCAAGGGATCCGTTGGGATGCTGCGGATCCCTTGTGGTCCTCAAGTGTTGTTTTTCTGGTGTTTTTCAGTTGAACAGACCCAGGCGTAGGAGATCTCTGGCATGGTGCAATCGACCTACTACTACTATGGCGGCGCTCCGGTTCGTACCCCACCCCCAGATTTGGCTTCGCTGCTGCTGCAGGAGCGCATTGTCTACCTGGGCTTGCCCCTTGCAGAGGAGTCGAATGCCAACGTCACCAAGCTGATCATCGAGCAACTGCTGTATCTGCAGTACGAGGATCGGGAAAAGCCGATCAAGATGTACATCAACTCGACGGGCACCTATAACTACGACACAGCGGCCTTTGCCATTCTGGACACCATGAACTACATCAAGCCGCCTGTGCATACTATCTGCATCGGCAATGCCATTGGGATGGCGGCCATGTTATTGGCAGCAGGAGCCAAAGGATTTCGGGCCAGTCTGCCCAATGCCACGATCGTGCTCCACCAGCCCTATGGGGGCACCCGTGGACAGGCCAGCGACATCGAAATTCGCACCCGCGAGATTCTGACTTTGCGCAACATGATGCTGGAGCAACTGTCCCGCAGCACGGGCCAGCCTATGGAGCGCATCAAGAAGGACACGGAGCGGCTATTTTTCATGACACCAGAGGAAGCCAAAGCCTACGGCCTCATCGATCAGGTGCTGACCAGTTCCAAAGGCGTGCCGAAGTTGGCAACAGCCAAAAACTGAAGCAGAGGGATCCGTCCATGGTTCAAGTTCCCGTACAGCCTTTAACGGCGGAGGAGTACCTCTACCTCACGGACGGGCTTTATGAAGGACGGGTTGAACCTGAAGACGGGTCCATTCGGGAAGCCGAGGAGCGTATGAACACCCTCATTGAGCTGTTTCTGGTTGCGGAATTGCCCAAGTTTTTGCCCATCCAACGCCTGAGCTTGGGCCAAGTTGAGGTCGAAGTGCCCGCAGCCAAGGCTCGGTTGCGCAATCCAGAGGTGATGGCTTTGCATCCCGCTATGTGAGCTTGCTGGGAAACGGTTGCGGAATCCTTGCCTGCACATGCCCCTGCCGCTGTTGGTGGTGGAAGTCGTTTCCCCCGGAGTAGACAATGAAAAACACGATGATCAAGACAAGCGCAAAGATTACGCTGCCCGTGGGATCCCAGTGGATCCAGCCAAGCAGTCCGTTTCCGCGGTGCGCTGGGTTGGCGGAGAATACGAAGGCGAGGTCAAAACTGGATCTGGACGCATTGTTTCCTCGGTTTTGCCCCAGCTGGATTTGAGCGCGGAAGATATCTTACAAGCGCGTCGTTCTGTGTTTCATACTTTGCCAGGAGAAACTTATGCCGATTGGAGTGCCTCGGGTTCCCTACCGTTTGCCCGGCGAGCCCTATAGCCAGTGGATTAGCCTTGACGATCGCCTGTACCAAGAGCGGATTTTGTTTATCGGCGAGCCCATTGACGATAGCTTGGCCAATACCATCGTGGGGGTGATGCTCTACCTCAACTCGCAGGATCCGCAAAAGGACATTGTGATGTACATCAATTCTCCCGGTGGCTCTGTGACGGCGGGCATGGCCATCTACGACACCATGAACCACATCAAGCCAGATATCGTTACGGTTTGCGTGGGCCAAGCAGCTTCAATGGGAGCCTTTTTGTTGGCTGCCGGCACTAAGGGAAAACGGTTTGCCCTGCCCCACTCCCGCATCATGCTGCACCAGCCTTCGCTGGGCACGATCCAAGGCCAAGCCAGCGACATTGAAATTCGCGCCCGCGAAACTCTGCGAGTCAAACGGCGCATGAACGAGATCTTGGCGCAAACCACCGGCCAACCGCTGGAGAAAATCGAGCGGGATGTGGAGCGAGACTTTTACCTCTCGGCCACGGAAGCTCAGGCTTACGGCATCGTGGATCGGGTGATCCAAGAGCGCTCGGAAGCCATGGCCAGCTAAAGGGATCCCCCCCTTTCCCCCAGCAACAGGTCGAGGGGTTGGGAAAGGTTGGGAGGGATCCCTTCAAGGGGTGGAGTTCAGTGGACAACGCTAGGAGAACCGGTCGGATGGGCCAACGGCTCTGGAGTGCAGGACTGGGCTGCTGCGCGGGTCTGCTGCTGCTTTGGCCGGAAGCTTGGGCACTGCCCCCTGCCGATGAGATCCCTGAGGAGGTGCTGCGGGCCCAGCCCGACTTGCGGGCTCGCTCTCCGGTCGATAATCAGCCCCTCGCCGCCGCCGAGGCTCTGGAACTCCAGGAAGCCTTGGCAGCTCGGCCCGAAACCGGATCCGTCTCCCCCGAGGTGGAACGGCTGATCTTTTTGCTCAGGCTGCGCAAAGGATTTCGAGATCTGTTGCCTTTTTTGTTCCCCTGACTGTTTTCTGGCCCTCACCCCCTGTCCCTTTCTCCCCAAGGGCGAGGGGAAGAGGCCGGTGGGATCCCTTTTCGGTAACGGTAGGGTCCGGCGCGGGATCCCCAGGTTTGTTGGCCAGTGGCGGCGTCAAAGCCCCGATCCCAGGTGATGAATTCGCTGGGGGTGAGGTCGAACTCGATGTGGATATAGGTGCTATCCCCGGGGTTCAGACGACATTCTCCACCTGGCAGCATTTCGCCGTGGTAGCAGTCTGGGCGCTTTTCCACCAAAATGCGACAACCGGGCAAATGCTCCAGGTCGGCCAAGGAGAGCTGCGCCAAGCGCTGCGGATCCTGAGAGGCACCTGCCCAAGCTGCTTGATCCCGCAATTTGTAGTTCTCGATCCGCAAGGGATCCCCCAATACCTGGAGCACCCGGCTGCGATAAAACTGGCCCGGCGTGTGCTGGTTAAATTGCTCGGTAAAAAAGCCGATCCCCTCCGAGAACAGGTGGGGAAGGCGCACGTACCAAAGGCTGACCGGCACAAACCACACCGGCTCTGCCATCGCCTGGGTGCGGTTGCTGTAGTAGCCCTCCAGCCAGTTGGCCAGGGTGTGCAAGTCGGAAGCGGATTTTTCGTCTACCATAGGGAGCTATGACAAAACTTACCCCCAGCTCTAGCTATAGCATTGCCCTGCGCATTCGCCTGCTCAACCAGCCGGGAGCCCTAGCCCGCGTCACCCAGGCCATTGCGGAAGTGGGAGGCAGCCTCAGCCAGATCGATCTCATCCACCAATCGGCAGCAGAAACGGTGCGAGAAATCTGTGTAGATGCCGTCAGCAGCGAGCATGCTCAGCAAATTTACGCCGCCGTTGCCTCCTTGGCCAATGTGAAGGTGGAGCGGGTGGTAGATCGCACCTTTGAGCTGCATCGAGGGGGAAAACTGCAAGTGGTGGCCAAAAGCCCCCTGGAGAGCGCCGCCGATCTGGCCATGGCCTACACGCCGGGGGTAGGGCGGGTTTCTCTGGAAATTGCTGCCAACCCCGCCGCGGTCTATGAGTACACCATCAAGGGCAACAGTGTAGGCATTGTAACCGATGGCAGTGCGGTGCTGGGCTTGGGGAATGTCGGCCCGGAGGCAGCTTTGCCGGTGATGGAGGGGAAGGCGGCGCTGTTCAAGCGCTTTGCCGATATCGATGCCTTTCCTCTGTGCCTGGCCACTCAGGAGGTGGGGGAAATTGTAGAGACGGTGGTGCGCCTGGCGCCGGGATTTGGCGGCTTTAACCTGGAAGACATCAGCGCCCCTCGCTGCTTTGCCATTGAGTCTCAGCTCAAGGCCCGCCTCAACCTGCCGGTGTTTCACGACGATCAGCACGGCACCGCCATTGTGGTGCTGGCGGCGCTGCTGAATGCCCTGAAAGTGGTGAAAAAGAGCCTAGACGAGGTGCGCATTGTCCTCAACGGGGCCGGGGCAGCTGGCATTGCCGTGACGCAACTGCTGCGGCGGGCCGGGGCAGCCCACATCCTGGTCTGCGACCGCCAAGGGATCCTCAGCCGCTCCCGTTCCGATCTCACCCCCGAGAAGGCGGCCATTGCCGTCGAGGAGAAGGGATCCCTGGCGGAAGCCTTGGTGGGAGCGGATGTGTTTATTGGGGTGAGCGTGGCCAATGCCCTGACAGTGGAGATGGTAGAAAAAATGGCACCGGATCCCATCGTCTTTGCCCTGGCCAACCCGGTGCCCGAGATCCAGCCGGAGCTGGTGGGCAATCGGGTGGCAGTGATGGCCACGGGCCGCAGCGACTACCCCAACCAAATCAACAACGTGCTGGCCTTTCCGGGCGTGTTTCGCGGCGCCCTCGACTGCCGCGCCAAGCAGATCAACACCGAGATGTGCCTGGCTGCCGCTCAAGCCATTGCGGCTTTGATCCCACCTGAGGATTTGGATCCCCAGTGGATCATCCCCTCGGTCTTCGACGGGCGGGTGGTTCCTCAGGTGGCCGCTGCGGTAATCCAGGCTGCCCGCCAAACCGGCGTGGCCGGGATCCCTTGAGGGCTACCTAGGGCACCAGGTGACAAGCCACAAAATGCCCCGCGCTCACCTCGCGAAAGGCCGGGGGTGGATCTTGACGGCACGCCTCTGTTACCCAAGGGCAGCGGGTGTGGAAGTTGCATCCTTTGGGCGGGTTGACCGGGCTAGGCACATCGCCCTTGAGGATGATCCGCTTGCGCCTGGCTTCCACTTCCGGGTCGGGAATGGGAACTGCCGAGAGCAGTGCCTGGGTATAGGGATGGAGAGGATTTTGGTAAATCTCGTCGCGATCCGCCAGCTCCACCACCTTGCCCAAGTACATCACCGCCACCCGGTCGGAAATGTGGCGCACCACGCTCAGGTCATGGGCGATGAACAGATAGGTGAGGCCGAACTGCTCTTGCAAAGACTGCAGCAAGTTAATCACCTGGGCCTGAATCGACACGTCCAAAGCCGAGATCGGCTCATCACAGACAATAAAATCCGGCTTCAAAGCCAAGGCACGGGCAATGACAATCCGCTGCCGTTGCCCGCCCGAAAACTCGTGGGGATAGCGGTTGACAAAGTTGGCATTGAGGCCGACCACCTCCAGCAGCTCCCTGACCCGCTCCTGCTGCGCTTTGCCCCCGGCCACCCTAAAGACTGTCAGGGGCTCCCCCACAATTGCCCCCACCGTCTGGCGGGGATTCAGAGCGGCATAGGGATCCTGAAACACCATCTGCATGCGTTGCCGCATGCGGCGCAGCTCTTCCGGGCTGAGCTGGGTCAGATCGACACCCCCAAAATACACGTTCCCGGCGGTGGGCCGATATAACTGCAAAATGGCTCGCCCAAGGGTGCTCTTGCCACAGCCCGATTCTCCCACCAGCCCCAGGGTTTCTCCCCGCCGCACCGCAAAACTCACCCCATCCACCGCCTTGACGGATCCCACCTGTCGTTGCAGGATTAGCCCCCGCCGAATGGGAAAATGCACTTTTAGGTTTTCGACGCGCACCAAGGTGGCTTGGCCGGTCTCAGGTGGGCAAGCATCGACAGAGGCGCTGGCCGGGAAAGAAGGGGGGTCAATCATGGGCCGTCCTCTCCAGCGATTCACCGTCCCCGCCGACACCGGCCACTGACCGCAGATGGGCTTTTCCTTCCGGCTTTACCCAGCAAGCCACCGCATGCTGGGATCCAACGGACTCCAGCTCTGGATTTTCGCTCCAGCAGCGGTCGATGACGAAGCGACAACGGGCCGCAAACGGACAACCCTTGGGATAGTTGACCAAATCCGGGGGCATGCCCTCAATGGGCTGCAGCTTTTCGCGGCGGCGCTCATCCAGGCGGGGGATGCTCTGCAGCAGGCCGATGGTGTAGGGATGACGGGGATTTTTGTAAAGCTGGTGCAACGGAGCTTCTTCCACAATCTGGCCGGCGTACATAACCAAGATCCGGTCGGCCAGGCCCGCCAAAAAGGCCAAATCATGGGTAATCCAGATAATCGCCATGCCGATCTCCTCGCGCAAGGCTTTGATCAACTCCACAATCTGGGCTTGGATCGTCACATCCAAGGCGGTGGTGGGCTCATCGGCAATCAACAGCTTTGGGCGGCAGGACAGGCCCATGGCAATCATCACCCGCTGCCGCATCCCCCCGGAGAATTGGTGGGGATAGTGATCCACCCGCTCGGCTGCTGCCGGGATCCCAACCATTTGTAACAGTTCAATAGTCCGCTGCCGTGCTTGGGCAGGAGTCATGCCCAGGTGCAACTGCAGAGCCTCGGCAATTTGTTGGCCCACTCGCAAGACAGGGTTCAAGGAGGTCATGGGGTCTTGAAAGATCATGGCGATCTGGTTGCCCCGGATGCGCCGCATTTCCGATTCTTTCAGCTTGAGCAGGTCTTGGCCGGCAAACAGCACCTCGCCCCCCACAATTTTGCCCGGCGGTGTTGGGATCAGCCGCATCACCGAGAGCATGGTGACACTTTTGCCGGATCCCGATTCCCCCACAATGCCCAGAGTTTCCCCCTCGTCCACGTGAAAGCTGGAACCGTTGACGGCCTTCACCACTCCATCCTGGGTATAGAACCGCGTTTCCAGCCGCCATACTTCTAACAATCGCGCCATGCTCCTGGGATCCTTGTCACCGCTACAGCAAAGGAAAAGGATTTCCCCTTATATGGCGAATTTTTCCAGAAAAATCCAGCATCCCTTAGAACCATTTAGACACAAACCAATTCAAGCTCAATCCCGACCGAGTTCAAGTCCAACCCTAAAGAGGAGCAGCACCTAAGGGTTGACGAAACCCTGCCACCATTCTTGCTCATCTCTACAGACATTTGCGTATCCATTTGCACCAAACGGGGGAACCCCATTCCCAGCAATCCAACCCTCTAGGGCTCTGCAAGCGGGATCTGGCAATACTGTGTAACGAATTACAGAAAAATCCCGTCCATCTGCTACCCTGCTGAAACCTAAACCTAAAAGAGGTCTTGATTGAGGCAAACCCTCATCCAACAAAGTTGACCTCAATCGGACCGCCGGGGGGGAACCTTACCCGGTTCTTGCCAGTCAAAGGCTGAAAATCTCTGGGATGACTTGGAGGCCATAGCGCCAGTCCCCTAGCTGAGTCTGTTTACAAGAGGTAAGTGTAAATGTCTTTTCATCCTTTCCAACGTCTGAGACTGCGGCTGGTCAAGCTGCGGCTGTGGTTGATTCCCCTGTTTGTGGTGGGAGGGTTGCTGGTTCACCAGCATTGGATACCCGTCCAGGCCCAAGCCGACGACACCCTGCGGTTGCTGTACTGGCAAGCGCCAACTCTGCTTAACCCTCACCTCTCCACAGGAACCAAAGACTTTGAAGCCAGCCGCTTGGTCTATGAGCCTCTGGCCAGCTTTGATGCCCGTGGTGAAATGGTGCCTTTTTTGGCAGCAGAAATCCCCAGCATTGAAAACGGCGGCGTTGCCAAAGATCTGACCTCTGTCACCTGGAAGTTGAAGAGCGGGGTCACTTGGGCGGATGGAGAACCCTTCACCGCTGAAGATGTGGTCTTCACCTACAAGTACGTTTCCAACCCAGAAGTGGGAGCGATTACCTCCGAATACTATGCCGATGTTGCCTCGGTGGAAGCTGTGGATCCGACCACGGTGAAAATCACCTTCAAAAAGCCGACGGTGGCTTGGTTTGTGCCCTTTGTCGGCAGCAACGGCATGATCATTCCCAAACATATCTTCAAAGACTACAACGGCCCTAACTCCCGCGAGGCCCCTGCCAACCTGGCCCCCATTGGCACTGGCCCCTACATTACCGAAGAGGTGAGGCCAGGGGATGTGATCGTCTATGTGGCCAACAAGAACTTTCGGGAAGAGGGCAAGCCCTTCTTCAAGCGCGTGGAATTGAAGGGAGGTGGAGATGCCACCTCTGCGGCACGGGCGGTGCTGCAAACCGGCGATGCCGACTATGCGTGGAACACCCAGGTAGAAGCTGCAGTGCTCGCTCAGCTAGAGGCTACAGGCATTGGTCGGGTCATTCCCAAGCCTGGCCCGAGCATGGAGCGGATCGTTATCAATTTCTCCGACCCCAACGTAGAGAAAGACGGGCAACGCTCCCACAAGGATGTGCCCCATCCGTTCCTGACGGACTTGAACGTGCGCAAAGCCCTGAGCCTGGCTGTGGATCGGCAAACCATCGCCGATCAGATCTACGGCGTGGCCGGTACCCCCACCAATGACTACGTGTTATCTCCCGAAAACCTGCGGGCCAACGCTCCCTGGGAATTCAACCTGGAGAAAGCTGCAGCGCTGCTGGATGAAGCCGGTTGGGTAGATAGCAACAACAACGGCATTCGGGACAAAGGTGGTGTAGAGATGCGCATGGTTTTCCAAACCTCTGTTAACCCGGTGCGCCAGAAAACTCAGGAGATCATCAAGCAAGACTTCAGCAAGATCGGCATCGACCTGGAGCTGAAGAGCATCGATGCCAGCATCTTCTTCGACAGCGAACCCAACAACCCCGACAACCTGGGCCACTTCTACGCTGACCTACAGATGTACACCACTGGCAACGATAACCCGGATCCGACGAGTTACCTGCGCCGTTACCTTTGCGAGGAGATTGCCCAGAAAGAAAACAACTGGGCCAAGTCCAACGACTCCCGCTATTGCAACCCCACCTACGACGCCATGTTTGCCGAGCTGGTGGCGATGACCGATGCCAAAGAACGGGAGGAGCAGATCAAGAAAATGAACAACTTCCTGACAGTAGAAGATGTGGCGGTGATTCCTTTGATCGACCGCTCCAGCCCGGCGGCAGCGGCCAACAGCCTGGAAGGGATCGATCTCACCCCCTGGGATCTGGAACCTTGGAACATCAAAGATTGGACTCGCAAGTCCTAGGGGATCCTGTCGGGGAGGGGAGGGGGTGAGGGAGGGATCCCTTGCCTCTTTTTTTCCTCTCTGGGCAAGAAAGGCTTTCCCCTAACATTTTGCTGCCAACATCCCTACCATGATGGCATTGCTTTCATTTTTGTCTCTTTGTTTTTATGACGCGCTACTTGATTAATCGCCTGTTGATCTCCATTCCCACCTTGCTGGCCATCAGCATCGTGGTGTTTGCCATCTTGGCTTTGGCACCTGGGGATCCCATGGCAGAATTTGCCACCAATCCTGCCATCACTGCGGAAGTACGGGAGAACATTCGCCGTTCTTTGGGGCTAGATCAGCCGATTTACATCCGCTATGTGAAGTGGCTGTGGGCTTTTATGCAGGGGGATATGGGCTTTTCTTTTACCAGCCGCAGCCCCGTGTTGAACTTGATTTTGCAACGGTTGCCCACCACTCTTTGGATAGTTGGCACTGCATATATTATCGGCGCATTGCTGGCGGTGCCTTTGGGCGTGATCTCTGCCCTGAAGCGCTACACCCTCTTCGACCAAGTGGTGACGACGCTGGCTTTTGTTGGCTTTTCCTTGCCCACCTTTTTTACGGGTATTTTGTTCATCATCATTTTCAGTGTGCAACTGCGCTGGTTCCCCTTCATCTACAACAGCACGCTGCGGGTAACCGATTGGGCAAGTTTTGTGGCCCAGGTGCGCCAATCGATCATGCCTGTGACAGTCTTGGTGTTGTTCCAGGCAGCGGTGCTGATGCGCTTTGTGCGAGCCTCAATGCTGGAGCAAATGAACCGGGATTACGTACGGACGGCCAGGGCCAAAGGCTTGCAAGAATGGGTGGTGGTGAATCGGCACATTTTGCGCAATGCCTTGATCCCGGTGGTAACCCTGGTGGCCCTGGATATTCCATCCGTGTTTACCGGAGCGCTGGTTACAGAGCAGATTTTTCGCGTACCTGGGATCGGCGCTTTGTTGGTGGATTCCATCTTCCGGGGCGATACGCCGGTGGTGATGGCCATCACCTTTATCTACGCCATCTTGATCGTGATTTTCAATTTGGTGGCGGATATTCTCTACAGCATTTTGGATCCGCGGGTGCAGTATACCCGCTAGGGATCCGGCTCTTCAACAATCTTTCACCCTCAAACTTCTAGAGGTGTCCGATGTCTGCTTCGATCCCTGCTCCCCCTCAAGCCAACGTTCAGGAACGCCCCCCGCGTACCCTGTGGGGGGATGCCTGGCGGCGCTTTCGTCGGGATAGGCTGGCCCTGTTTGGGACGGCCACCTTGCTGCTCATCATCTTGGGATGTGTGGTGGGCCCGCTGATCTACACAGCTTCCCCCAGCCAGATCGACTTTTCTCGTTCTCAACTGCCCCCCAGTTGGGCCCATCCCTTTGGCACCAACGACCTGGGACAAGATGTCTTGGCGCGGGTGTTGCGCGGCGGGCGAGTATCGCTTTCAGTGGGCATTACCTCAATGCTGGTGGCCATTACGATGGGCACCTTGATCGGGGCGATATCGGGGTTTTATGGGGGTTGGATCGATGTGGCCCTGATGCGGTTTACGGATTTGTTTCTCTCCTTGCCGCAATTGCCGCTGTTGTTGTTGGTGATCTTTCTGTTTCGAGAGAGCTTGCGACGCTTGGCAGGGCCAGAAACGGGGATTTTTATCCTGGTGGTGCTGGTGATCGGCAGCTTGAATTGGATGTCGGTGGCGCGGCTGGTACGGGCCAGCTTCTTGAGCGTGCGGGAAATGGATTTTGTCTTGGCGGCTCGCGCCATTGGGGCTCCGGCCCGTCGGCTGATCTGGGTGCATATTTTCCCCAATGTGCTCAGCCCTGTGATTGTGGCGGCGACGCTATCAGTAGGGACGGCGATCATCACCGAGTCAACGCTGAGCTTCTTGGGGCTGGGGTTCCCGCCGGATGTGCCCACTTGGGGCAGATTGCTCTTCGATGCCCGCAATTACCTGGAGCAAGCGCCCCACATGGCCTTCTTCCCCGGACTGATGATTTTTTTGACCGTGCTGAGCATCAATTTTGTCGGGGATGGATTGCGAGATGCCTTGGATCCGCAAATGCGGCAACGGTGAAGTTCGTTGTTTTTCCTTCTGATTTTTTGAAACTTAACAAAGCTCCAAAGGACTCCTCCTCAAAATATTATACTATATAGAATTTTTGTATTTCTTTCACGGTTCTGGCATCAGCGGTTATCCTTAGTTCCAACTCCTTCTCGCCCAACGCTCTCTGTTGTCATGGCTAAGCCCTTTAACGTCCACATCGTTACTGCTCTCGCGGCTGCCGCCATTGCCTCTCTGCCTCAGCCAGCTTTTAGGAGAGCTCTCACGGTGGCTCTTGTAGCAGGAGCTGGCAGTGTAGCGGCTCAGAAAGTAGAGCGTAACAAATCACTGGCAGGATCCCAGGCTCAAAGAGGTCAGGTTGTCTTAGAGCTGCCTCGTCCTTCCTTTGAGCAATTTCAGGAAACGGAGGATCAGCTTCTACAGAAGGATGAGGAAACCCAGAGACAGGCACCAGAGCAGCTACGAAGCGCTCAGGCAGAGAACCTGGAACCGGGGAATCAAGCTGCACAAAAAGAGGAAGAGATCCAAAGACTGTTAGTGGATCTGCAAAAATGGCGGCAGTCCGCTACAAATTTGTCTCAGCAAGTTCAGGAAAAAGAGCATCTGCTGCGTAGTAAGCAAGACGAACTTGCACAGCTACAAGCTCGGCTTCAGCAGAGCAATGAGCAAATCCAGGCTCTGAAAGCGCAACTGGCTCAGCAGGCTCATTCGATTGAAAAGCTTCAGCTCCAGGAGCAGAGAATCAGGGATCTCTCTCAGCAAATAGAAGAAAGGAAGCAGCAACTACGCAATTACGAAAGCCAGCTCTCTGAACTACAAGCTCAGCTCCAGCGGAAGAACGAGCAAGTCACAAGCCTGGAAGCTCGGGTAGCTGAGCAAAACTGCCTGATTGAGAAGCTCCAACTCCAAGAGCAAAGAGCTAGGGATCTCTTTCAGCAAATTGAGGAGAAAGAACAGTGGCGGCAAAGTTACGAAAGGCAGCTTTCAGATCTGCGACGCCAGCTTCAACAGAAAGATGAAAAACTACAAGAATTAGAGATAGAACTAGAAGACCGGAACCAAAAGATCAAGAGTCTTGAAGAGGAGAGAGATTTTCTTAATTTAAGTGTAGAAGGTTTTCAAAAGACTCTGTCTGTGCAGTACCAATGCAAAGGGGATAAACGTTACAGAGAGCAGATCTTATCAGAATGTGATATAGTATTAAGGCTAGAAAATGAGAGAGACTTTTACCCACAAGAGGCTAAGAGCTTTATCCTGGAAATTCTACGCAGGGCAATTAACCAAGTGCACCAAGAAAGTCGAGTTCAGCATATCCTTAAAGACTTAATCCAGAGTAACGATGCATGTGAGGGCGACAGTTGCCGCCAAAGCATTAGAGAATTCGTAGACCACTGGTTTTGTGACTACCGAAAATGGAGTAATCGTGCCGAAAAAGAGCTTCAGAATTTTGGTTTTGAGCTTGTTTCAGAATCCCCTCACATCAAGATTTGCTTTTATGGGGATCGACGTTATTTGATTACCCTGTCTAAGACTGCTGGAGATTGGCGTGCCGGTCTTGAAATCGCTCATGATATTCGCAACAAAATCTTCGGCCTATAGACTGAGTAAAGCCGATTGCAGACTTATTTCTCATTCAAAGGATAGAGATCCCACTGGTTACAGACCTTGCCCGAAAAAATCACACTCAGTCTTGATAGGCTGGAGCTGACACCCGAGCGCCAGGGATCCCTGCCATGTTCTACCTGCCGGTCTCGCTGCTGTTGTTTTTCATGCTGGTGTTGCTGCTGCCTTTCCTCTGGCTGGGGCTGGCAGTGGATGTGGTGGCGCTGGCGGTGGGAAAGCTGGGGTTCTCGCGGGAGGGAGCGCTGTTACTGCTGCTGGCCATCCTGGTGGGCAGCTCGGTCAATATTCCCCTCTATCGAGTGAAATGCGAGGTGACGCTGGTAGAAGACCTAGCTAGCTTGTGGATGCGGCAGTTCTGGGGGATCCCTTTGACCAAGCTTTCCCAGGAGACGGTGATTGCCTTAAACGTGGGCGGGGGGCTGATCCCGGTGCTCTTGGCCCTATACCAATTTGGGCGGGCCGATAGCGTGCTGATCCTGGCGGTAACGGCGCTGGTAACCTTGGTCAGCTACTATGCTTCCCACGTGGTGCCCGGGAAAGGACTCCGTCCCGCTGGCGCGATCGGCATTCAGATGAATCCTCTAATTGCCCCAGCTACAGCAGCCTTGGCCGCTTTGTTCTGGGCTGGGGATCAGGCGCCAGCGGTGGCCTTTGCCGGCGGGGTTTTGGGTACCCTTATCGGGGCGGATCTCCTGCACTTGCCGGAGGTGTTGCGGCGCAATTGCTCAGGCATTCTCAGCATTGGCGGGGCCGGGGTTTTCGATGGTATTGCCCTCTGTGGCTTGTTTGCCCTGCTGCTGAGCTAAACCAGCAAATAGGTAAGGGAAAGGGTGATGGATTGGGCGGGATCCAGCCAACGCAAGTCGGGATCCCCTAAGGACTCCGTCCCGCTGGCGCGATCGGAGGCACGCTGAGTCAACTCCTCGAGGAGCGTTTGCGTCCATTCCAGCGGCCCATTGAGCAACATCGGCGAACGGGCTACCCCCAGTTTGCGGGCCATAGCCTTGAGGGCTTCCAAGCTGGCGGACAGGGGGCGGGTGCTGGCCACAAACAACAGCTCCGTCAGCCCTTGGGCATGACAGGTGAGCAAGTCAGAGCTCACAGCAGAGCGCAGCTCGCCATCGACCTCCGGCAAGGGTGGCAAAGTTAAACTGCTCTTGGCTTCCAAGCGAAGAGGTGTGGTGAAGTTGTCCTGAGGCAGGGGGGCCAGCAGGTGCAGTTGTCCGGTCGGGTCGATCAGCAACAGGTAGCCGTAGAGATCCTGCTCGCTGTTGTTGCAAAGGGTGAGATGCAAGGGATCCCCTCGCGTAAACCGCTGCATACCCACCTCAGCAGGAGCGGAAGTTGCGGACTGGACAAGGCGTGCCGCCAACGGGGGAGCTAAGGACTCCGTCCCGCTGGCGCGATTGGCAGCTCTACCTTTGACAGCCAACTCCGCCACCACTGCCAAGGAAGAGGAAACCGCATTGAGAGTGGTGCGCAAACGTTTGGCAGCCAGCAGATGGGCAAGACGGGGAGCTAACCGCTGGACGGCCATTGCTGCAGCCTCTCCTGCTGGGCCACAGGAATTCAGGAGCAATTCTCGCCCCGGCCAGAACAGGCTGTAGCTGTTCACTTCCAGAGGCTTGAGCAGGGTATCCGACCGTTCGCGCCAGCGGGACGGAGTCCTAAAAGCAGTGGCCATTTCCGGGGTGATGCGGCCCAACAAACAGTCCACCTGTCGCTCGCGGGGGTTGGCCGTTTCCATCCAGCTGTAGCCGGCAATGGCATTGGTCAGATCCACCTTTTCAATGCGGCCCAGGTTCTCCTCTAGGCCAACCAAAAGCTTGAGCGTGCTGGAGAGGCCGCGCAGCTGCTCCCGCAAAGGTGTGCCCACAGGGGGAAGCTGCCCTTCCGGACTGGCCATCTGAACCTGAGCCAACAGCCCACTGCGAGAACGCATGAGCAGCGGCGTCGGCGAAGAGGCGGAAGGATCGGCGGGAATGGGAACCAAAAGAGTACCCGGCTGCAAACCACACAGGGCCGCCGATGGGATCCCGCCCAACCACACCTGAGCCCGATTCCCCTTCACTTCTTGGACTACCCCGCTCACCCCTGCCTGCGTGGGCGCAAGAAAATAGGGGTGAATGCGTCGGGCAGTGTCTTGGCCTTCCAAGGTGGGGCGTTGGCAGGCGAATAGGCCCAGCTCTCGCCGGCTAACCACTTGGTTAAAGGCCACCAGCAGACGAGTGGCAGGCGTGGTTTCCCACAGGTACTGCGTCAGCAGATAGGTGAGTACCCCAGCATAGAATCCTGGCCAAGCGGCTTCTGCTGCCAAGTCCTGGGGAGTGGTGGCCGAAATCAGCAAGCCCTTGGGCGGAGACGGCCAAACCCGCTGCGGCTCCGAGGAGTCCGAGATCGCGGCTGGGGGACGGGAACGCAGTTGCAAGTTGCCTCGCACCGACGGCGAGACATAGGTAAAGCCACAGTCCAGAAGGGTGGTGATCTGGGCAGTGCCCAAGCCTTCCAAAAGCCGGAAAAAGCTGTCTAGCTCCATTGCTGCCACTCCCTCAGAGCTAGACAACAGCAGCACCGGCTGCCAACAGTTGGGCGCGGATCCCAGCCGCCACTGGCCATAGCCGCTAAACTGCACCACTACCGTTTCAGCCGTGTGACCTTGACCCCCCAAGTGCTCTGCAAAGGCCGATTGGATCCCAGCCGGCGTGGCTGCCCCATCGGTAAGGGTGAGAATGTCTGCCGGGTCAAAACCAAAGCGATAGAGGAGTAGCTCCCGCTGCAACTCCACATCTGTCAAACACCCTTGTAGCGCGGATCCCTCACCAAGGTAGCGGTTAATACCGATGAGAACAGCCAGCTTGCGGGAGCCAGCCGCCAAAGCTTGCCCATATCGCTCAGCCCGGCCCCTCAACCAGCCAGGGGACAGGCCAAGACCGGCAGCAACCAGGAGGAGTTTTTGCAGAAAAGACCGCCTTTCCATGTTGACCCTCTGGGTTGACCCCCGGCCCAACGACTACCCCATCGGCCAGCGAGCCACAGCTAAACTTTGCACTGGAATCTGTTGCTGCCTATTTCAGGATATCCCCATCCACACAGCTTTTTCCCGAGATCGAGTGACAGTTTTTGGCGTTTTCTTTGCATTCCTTATCAATCAAACCTCCGCTACTTCCCATGGGGATCCCACGGCAGCGCTCTTCTGTCAGACAAGTCCGTCAGACAGGAGGGAAAGTGTGAGGAAGTCAATACTCAGCGGTTCAGGAAATAGGGCAAGCAAGCCCCACGCTCCGGCCAATGGAAGCGGACGAAGGGAACCAAAATGAACCTAGCTATCCCCAGACAGAACAGGCCAAAGTAGAGGTGGAAAGCCCCGACTGGATCAGCTGGTTCCATCCTTCCCCCTCCTAGGGATCCCAGCGCTAAGGCCAAGAGATTGTTCAAGGCATGAGCCAAGACAGGCAAGGTCAGGGAGCGAGTCTGCAAGTAGAACAGGCCCATCACCAAGCCGAACACCGTCAACCCGACTGGGTTGGGGTGCAGCAGGCCGAACACCACAGAAGAAGCCAGTAGCCCTCTGGAGAGGCCCCACTTGAGGCCCCAGCGGTGTAGCAAGATGCCGCGAAACAGCCACTCCTCCGTTATGAGGGCCACCACCCCAATCGAGAGCCAGCGCAACCCCTGATACACCTGCGGCCAGGCCATTTCTCCATCCTCTTCCCCCAGTGAGTGCAGCATCGACTCCGCCAGCTCCGGCGCAGGCAGGGATACCAGGTAGAGCATCAACAAAGTTGTGCCCAGGGAGAGCACCAGCAAAGCCGGCACCACCCGCAGCAGGGATCCCCAGGGAATAGCAGCCCGCCAGTTGCCCCACAGCCGCCTCATCTGCAGATGGGCTTGCTGCCCCCGCCGCCAGCTCCAAATACAGGTGAGGACAAAAGTGGAGCAATAGACCAGGTAGGCCAGCAGTGGATCATCCGGTGGGAGATGCAACATCTGGGCCAAAGCCACGGCTCCCAAACCCACGCCCAGGTTGATCACCAAGAAGGCCAACAGCAGGTGGCGCGCCTTAAGGGCTGCAAATCCGGTCGAACTCGGCTCGGCAGGCGGCAGAGGGGGGGATCCAGACACAAAGGCAGAGATCGCGGTTTTCCCATTTTAGGTTTGGCGGGGATCCCCGTAGGTGGGCTGCTGTCACCTTCTCCGGGAGAGGATGAAGATCCTTTTCTGAAGGTTTGGCTGGCCTTTTCAAGCCCAATCGAGCAGGCCGGTGGCCGCCTCCAAGAGTCGCCAGGCTGAGCCAGCAAGTTAAGATGTGTTACGGAATCCGTTGGGGCATCTATGGGCGCAACACCGTCAACACCGGTAGTGACAACAGCAGCGAGGCAGCATAACTTGGGTTCCGCAGCGGCGGACTCTCCGGTTATGACCATCCCGCCAGCAAATCTGGGAGTGGCACCGGAGTTGAGCCTGCGTTATGACCCAGAACAGTTGGCCAAGCAATATCGAGGGCGCTGGGATCTGGTGGTGCGGCGCCTGTTTCAGTTGATCACCCCTTTTTTGGGCTTGTTGGCCTGGGTGTTTTGGGATCGCTGGCGGGGAGTAGAACTGAAGAATCGCCCGAAACATGCGGCCCGGCTACGGGAGATCCTCACGGAATTGGGGCCGACAGCCATCAAAATCGGCCAAGCCCTCTCCACCCGTCCCGATCTGGTTTCGCCCCTGTTTCTGGAGGAACTGGCCAAACTGCAGGATGAGCTGCCCCCCTTTGACAATGCCATCGCTTTTGCCCTCATCGAGTCGGAAATCGGCAAACCCGTAGACAAAATCTTTCGAGAAATCAGCCCCGAACCGATTGCCGCCGCCAGCTTGGGGCAAGTGTACCAAGCCTACTTGCATACCGGAGAGAAAGTCGCCGTCAAGGTGCAGCGGCCCGATTTGATCGGGCGCATCTCTCTCGACATGTACATTGTTCGCAGCTTGGCGCTGTGGGCCAAAAAAACTTTCCGCCGCATCCGCAGCGACCTGGTAGGCATCGTCGATGAGTTCGCCGGGCGCCTTTACGAAGAGATGGACTACACCCAGGAGGGCCGCAATGCCGAGCGGTTCCTGGCCCTGTACCGTCACCCCTCCATCTATGCCCCCAGAATTTACTGGGAGTACACCCGCACCAAGGTGCTGACGATGGAGTGGATTGATGGCATCAAGCTGACTCAGGTTGACAAAATCGCTGCTGCGGGGCTGGATGGACGGCACTTGATCGAGATCGGTGTCAATTGCTCCCTCAAGCAGCTTTTGGAAAATGGCTTTTTCCACGCCGATCCCCACCCGGGCAACCTCTTGGCCATGTACGACGGGCGGCTGGCCTATATCGATTTCGGCATGATGAGCACCATCGCGCCCCATCAGCGCTACGGCCTGATCAAGGCGATTGTGCATTTGGTGAACCGAGACTTCGCCGGGCTGGCCCAAGACTACGTGGACTTGGAGTTCCTGGATCCAGATACCGACCTGACTCCCATCATCCCTGCTCTGGAAGCTGTCTTCGCCGAAGCGATGGGCAAATCGGTCTCCGAACTGAATTTCAAGAGCATCACCGATCGGCTCTCGGGGGTGATGTACGACTTTCCCTTTCGAGTTCCCGCCTACTACGCCTTGATCATCCGCTCTTTGCTCACCCTGGAAGGGATTGCCATCGGCCTGGATCCCAACTTTAAGGTGTTGAGCGTGGCCTATCCCTACGTGGCTCAGCGCCTGCTCACCGACCCGGCCCCGGAGCTGCGCGTATCTCTGCGGGAGCTGCTGTTTAACCAGGGGCAATTTCGCTGGAACCGCCTGGAGAACCTGCTGCGCAACGCCGTCAACAGCGAGGATTTTGACCTGCAGGGATCCCTGGAAAAGGCCGTTGATTTTATCTTTTCTGAGCGGGGCGCTTTCCTGCGGGAGCGCCTAGTGGATGTGCTCTTTTCCAGCTCGGGATCCCAGGGTGGCTCAGATGGCTTGGCTCATTTGCAGCGTCTGTGGGAACTCCTCAGCAGCAACCCGAGCTTTCAGCCGCTGCAGCTTCTGCCGATTGTTGCCAAGGTGGCTGCCAAACCGGAAGCTCAACAACTGGGCCGTCAATTGGCCTCCCGCTGGTTGCAACGCTCGGCAGCTCGCCTCATCCGCGACCTGCTATTGCCGGATACAGAAAAGCCCAGTTCACCCTCTTCCCTCAACGGGCGTGGCGGGATCCCTGGGCCAGCAACCTCTGCTTCTACCGCTCAACTTCCCCTTCCGGCCTAGCTCAGGTGCTCTTGGGGGGCAGTATCGCTGTTGGGGTTAACAGAGGCCAGAGCCAGCGTAATCCACTCGGAAAATTCATCGCGGCGGAAAACCTGGGGGCGGGAGCGGGGGCCAAAACGCAGCAGGCTGGGCATGCCGTGCTCCTTGAGTCGAGACTGTAGCCAGGTGCCCACACCGGTTTTGCCATCGTTGGGCATTTCGGTTTGGAAGTCACTGTACATCAACAACAACTGGCTGCGAGATTGGAGCACCGCATTCTCTTGAATTAACTTCGGCAAGGAGAGATGGGTGGCTGAGACTGCCCCTTTGCTCCCTTTGGCCGATTCACGACGACGGTCGCGCGGGCGCGGGTTAGTGCTTTCACGGCTCTTGCGGGTTTTGGGTTCACTAGGCATAGAATCTCCTAAACGACAGAGTGCTCCCCAACGGGGGTTAAAGCGGGAACTCGCAGGCCAAAAGCCGAGCCCGCTGTGAAAGTGGCTCGATGGGTACAGTTCTGGAGAATCGCTGAGAAGAGGGACACCTGCTCTTGAGTAAGCGAAGAAGAACTGCGCTGAGCCGGCACGAAAGGCTGGGATCCCTTCGGCGCAACAGCAGTCTACAGCGGGCCGAGCTCCTGCCAATACATCCAAGGCCTGCCCTTGTTTTTCCTGTCGGAGGCCAGTTTGGCTACCACGAATCCGCAGGGCAAGCAAGCCCGGATGTTACCCCTATATTGACTTAAAAATGGACAAGTGGACAGTCCCTGGCCGAGAATTTAGCTGCTGCGGCGGGAGCTTCGGAAGGAACTAGGCTTGCCCGCCGGTGGCGAGTATCGCTGAGCTACGGGAGCAGCCTCCTACTACACCTGGAAGCGGTTGTTGGTGGTGTCCAAAAAGGAGTTTCACTGGCTTACTGAGATACTATGCGCATTGCCATTGTCGGGTTGGGGTTGATTGGCGGATCCCTGGCCCTCAAACTGACCGAAAAGGGATATCCCGTCTGGGGGATAAGCCGCAACCCGGCCACCTGCAAACAGGCTCTGGAACGGGGTGCTGTCCAAGGCTGTGGAACCGAGTTGGCCCAGTTGGCTCGCTTTGATCCGCAAATGGTGCTGATCTGTACCCCTCTGGAGCAGGTGTTGACCACGCTAGCCGCCCTGTTGCCTTATTTGTCGGCAGAAACCGTGGTGAGCGATGTCGGCTCGGTTAAGCAGCCCATCGTTGCTCCGGCAACCGAATTGTGGCCCTTGTTTGTGGGGGGGCACCCCATGGCCGGCAAAAGCCTGCAAGGGATCCAAGCGGCAGAAGCTGACTTGTTTCGGGGGCGGCCCTACGTGCTCACTCCCATCGCCGAGACCCAACCTCAGGCTCTCGATGCGGTGAAAGAACTGATTGCTGCTGTTGGCGCAGAAGCTGTCCTCACGGATCCCGCACGCCATGACCGAGCGGTGGCCTGGATCAGCCATTTGCCAGTTATGGTCAGCGCCAGTTTGATCGCAGCGGTTAGCCAAGAAGGGGATCCCGCGATTCTGGAATTGGCCCGCACTTTGGCCAGCAGCGGATTCCGCGATACCAGCCGTGTTGGCGGAGGGATCCCGCAATTGGGTTTGGAGATGGCCCGCCACAACCGGCAGGCGCTGCTGACTGCCCTGAGCAGCTACCAAGCCCAGTTACGACAGATAGAGCGGTTGATCGATGGCGAAAAGTGGGACGAATTGCTCCGGGTGCTGCAACGAACTCAACAAGAATGGCAGCAGTTCCCGGTCAACCATCCTCGCGAAATTCTCCACAACCTGGGCGGTGGGAATGGATAGCAAAGATATCTTGAACGGGCTCGGGGATCCTTACATGCTACCTTGAGCTTATGTGGACAGATCGAGCTTATGTTGAGCACGGCTCAGCTTTGGCTTTACCAACTGGAACAATGGGCAACTGAGCTGGTGCAGTTTCAACTGCAGCACCTTTCTCCCGTCAGTCTGCTGGTGGTGGGCTTGGCCGGCTTGCTCACCAGTCTTTCCCCCTGCACGCTGTCTATGCTGCCGGTGACCATCGGCTACATCGGCGGCTACACCCCCGCTTCTGAGGAAACGACTGGGGAAGGGCGGCGGCAAGTTTGGGCTCAATCTTTGGGTTTTGCGGCTGGGGTGGCTTTTACCCTGACCCTGCTGGGTTTGTCGGCAGCTTTGCTGGGTCGCGTTTACGGACAAACCGGATCCTTCGGGCCTGTTGTGGCGGGGGGAATTGCCATCTTGATGGGGCTGAACTTGTTAGAGGTGATCCCCCTGCGTTTTCCCGATGGGTTTAACCGCCTCGAGATTCCCGGAGAATGGCCCAGGTTAGGCCGGGCAGTGTTGCTGGGGTTAACCTTTGGCCTGGTGGCCTCTCCCTGCAGTACGCCGGTTTTGGTGGCTTTGCTGGCCTGGGTTTCCACCACAGGGCAGCCATGGGTAGGGGGTGGGCTGTTGCTGGCTTACGGGCTGGGGTTGGCCTTTCCCCTGCTCCTGGCGGGGGTGTTTACCGGAGCGGTGAAGCAACTGTTGGCCTTGCGGCGCTGGTCGGGCTGGCTCACTTATGCCAGTGGGGTGGTGTTGGTGGGGTTCGGCAGCGTAACAATCTTGTCGGCTTGGGCCTAAGGGATCCCTGCTGCTGCAGGCTAAGATGGGGCTACACCTACAGCACCCTGTTGAAAACTGCGCCTTGCCTGGCAAAAACGGCGATCTGAATCTTGAGCCGACAAACTTCTCATGGTCATATACTCTCTCCCGCTTGCCCGCTGGGTTTCCTCGCTGCGGCGGTACTTTCGTCATGAGCTGCTGCCGCTGCTGGCGGATCTGCGCCTGGCCATTGGCCTTTTGTTGGCAATTGCGGTCTTGAGCGCCACCGGCACGGTGATCGAGCAAGAGGAAACGGCGGCTTTTTATCAGGCTCACTATCCAGAGCATCCGGCCCTGTTTGGCTTTCTCACCTGGCGGGTGATCCTGAGCTTGGGATTGGATCACGTCTACCGCACCCCTTGGTTTCTGGCCATTTTGATCCTGTTCGGCAGCAGCCTTGCCGCCTGTTCCCTGACGCGCCAATGGCCGATGTTGAAGGGGGCCCGCCGTTGGAGCTATCTCACCCGCCCGCAGTCTTTTCAGCGCCTGCCCTTTTGGACTTATCTGCCCCAACAATCCTTACAAGGGCTGCCGCAGCAGTTACGTCGACAGGGCTATCTGGTGTTTCAGGAGGGCCATTACCTCTACGCCCGCAAGGGGTTAATCGGCAGGATCGGCCCCATCTTGGTGCATGTCAGCATGCTGCTGATCTTGCTGGGGGCCATTTGGGGCAGCATTGGCGGCTTCAAGGCCCAAGAACTCATTCCCAGCGGCAGCGTGGCTTCCATTCAACACTTGACCGGAGCAGGGGATCTGGCTCGCGCTCACTTGCCTACCTGGCAAATTCGGGCCAATCGCTTCTGGATTGACTACGCTCCCGATGGCCGTGTCAAGCAGTTTTATTCCGACCTCTCGATCTTGGATCAGGGTCAGGAGGTCAAACGTCAGACCATTTCCGTCAACCATCCTCTCTCCTACCGGGGTGTGACCCTTTACCAAGCCGATTGGAGCATCGACAGCATCCGCATCCGCATCAACAACAGCCCCACTTTTCAAATCCCGGTGGTGCCGGTGCGTACCGAGGCAGGCAACAAACTCTGGGGCGCTTTTGTGCCCACCCAGCCGGACATGAGCCAGGGACTCACGCTGCTGCTGCCGGATTTGCAGGGGACAGCCCTGCTCTACGACACTGAAGGGCAATGGATGGGATCCCTGCGCCAAGGCATGAGCTTGGCCCTCGACGAAATCGCTCCCCAACGCTTCCCCAACCCGCTCACTCTGCATCTGGATGAGGTGATCGGCGCTACCGGACTGCAAATTAAATCGGATCCGGGGATCCCTGCGGTGTATCTCGGATTTGGGCTGTTGATGGTGGGGGTGGTGATGAGCTACTTCAGCTACAGCCAAGTCTGGGCCTTGCAAACGGAGACGGGGCTCTACTTGGGGGGCAAAACCAACCGGGCCTTGGTCACCTTCGAGCGAGAATTCGACCGCTTGGTGGAGCAACAAAAGGTCGCCTTCTCTCTTTCCCAGATCCCGGTGGAAGCTGAGATTGGCTAGACGCAGCTTTTTCCGGCGAAACCAGCCTCCTGCCCAATAGGGATCCCATCTATACAATCCAGGGATCCAGTGAGCGGCGCTGTTGGCTCCAGAGGGATCCCATTGGTTGAGACGGGCTTTCTCTGGGTTGACTTTGAGGGGATGTTCTGGGGCTTCCCAACATGAAGATGACCCTGAGGAAAATACAAACTACTGTTTCAGTTTCCACATACTTCTCCACATCTCGAAGGTTTGCTTAGAGATTGAGCTAGAGTGTTTCCAGTGGGTTCCTGTGGTGGGCCGCCTTGTTAGGAGGGCAAGACATGAAAGTTGGAGATCGGGTGCGGGTGCGTACCAGCGTGATCGTCTATCACCACCCGGAACATCGCAATCAACCTTTCGACCTCAAAGGCATGGAAGGGGAGCTGAAGGCCGTGCTTCGAGATTGGAATGGCCGCCCGATCAGCGCCAATTTTCCCTTTCAGGTGCAGTTTGACAACAAGTTCCGTGCCCATCTCCAGGCTGATGAGCTGGAGGTGGTGGAGTCGGCTGGTTCTGGAGAGTCTGCTGAGACGGCTGCCTAGTTGAGGCCCAACAGCGTGCGGTTGGTTTCCAGAATCGGCCTGATCAACTTGGTTTCTTCGGGGGTGAGGTAATTGGCTATCACTTCTTGTAGGAAGCGATAGGTGGCCTCGCAACTGCGTTGGGTGCGGAAGGCTCGCATCAGTGTTTGGAACCAGTAGAGAAATCGATCTTTGTAGCGCTGCTCATCATCCAAGAGCATGGCTAAGGCCGAAAGGCGCAGAACCCGAACGGTGTCAGCCTTCCACTTGTTGCTGAAGTCTTCCACCCCTCGCATGAGCAAGTAGGGATCCAGCGCGCGCATTTTCATCTCCACATCCCGGATGATCTGGGCTTCCGCCGCCTGGATCTTGCGATAGGCGCTCAGGCGAAGGTCAAAGGAGGCTAGGTAGGTCTCCATGAACTGCAGCTCCTCATCCCTGAGATACCGTCCGTCGGCAGCGATGCTCAGTTCGCGCAGTTGAGTCAGCATAGGGATCCCTGGGCAAGCTGGAATGAGAATGGAAAAAACACCACCTATCCTGGCTGACGGTCCAGCCTTGGTCTCTCAATCCTATCCCCAAACTCCCGGCCAGAAGAGGGGAATTGCAGGGATCCCCGGCAACCCTCTCAGTCAGGTTAATATTAATTAACAGTCTGTTGCTGCAAGAACCCACCCGACCCCAGATTGTTACCCATAGGTCACCATCTGCGAGTTCGATTCAAAAACACCCTTTGGGAGGAAACACTTCCGTGAGTCAGAAAGGTAAAAACAAGAAATGGAGAAGCGCGGGGTTATATGCGCTACTGGCCATCGTCTTGATCTCTTTAGCCACCACCTTCTTGGGTACTCGCCCGCCTGAGCGTTTGGAGATCAGCTACTCCGACCTGATCAGCCGCGTCGAACGGGGCGAGGTCAGCAAAGTTTTGGTGGAGACGGCCCCGGATGGTCGCCAGGTTGCCATCGCCGAGGCAGAAATCAACAACCGCGCCACCCAAGTGCAGGTGAATCTGCCCCCCCTTACCCCCGAGTTTGAGAACACCCTGGTTGCCAACGGGGTGGAGCTGGCCGTGCGTCCTGTCCAAGAGGAGGGGCTACTCGGGCGCATTCTCAGCACCTTCTTCCTGCCGGTTTTGCTCTTGCTGGGGCTCTTTTTCCTGCTGCGGCGGGCTCAAAATGGCCCAGGCAGCCAAGCTCTCAACTTTGGCAAATCCAGGGCGCGGGTGCAAATGGAGCCGAAAACCCAGATTACCTTCAACGATGTGGCCGGCATCGATCAGGCCAAGCTGGAGCTGGCAGAGGTGGTGGATTTCCTGAAAAACTCAGAGCGCTTCACCGCTTTGGGAGCCAAGATTCCCCGCGGGGTGCTGCTGGTGGGCCCGCCCGGCACCGGTAAGACCCTGTTGGCCCGCGCCGTAGCCGGAGAAGCAGGTGTGCCCTTTTTCTCCATCTCTGGCTCTGAGTTTGTGGAGATGTTTGTCGGGGTCGGCGCTTCTCGCGTGCGGGATCTGTTCGAGCAGGCCAAGCAAAATGCTCCCTGCATCGTCTTCATCGATGAAATTGATGCAGTCGGTCGCCAGCGGGGAGCTGGCTTGGGAGGTGGCAACGACGAACGGGAGCAGACCCTGAACCAGCTGCTCACCGAGATGGACGGTTTTGAGGGCAACTCCGGCATTATCGTCATTGCGGCCACCAACCGACCGGATGTGCTGGATGCAGCGCTGCTACGGCCTGGCCGGTTCGATCGCCAAGTTACGGTGGATCGCCCCGACTTCCAAGGCCGCCTGGAGATCCTCAAGGTGCACGCCCGCGGTAAAACTCTGTCTGCCGATGTGGATCTGGAGAAATTGGCCCGCCGTACTCCTGGGTTTACCGGTGCCGATTTGGCCAACCTCCTGAACGAAGCAGCCATTCTGGCAGCCCGCCGCAACCTCACCGAGATCTCCATGGACGAGATCAACGACGCGGTGGATCGGGTGTTGGCCGGCCCAGAGAAGAAGGATCGGCTGATGAGCGAGCGGCGCAAGGAATTGGTGGCCTACCACGAGGCGGGCCATGCCCTGGTGGGATCCCTCTTGCCCAACTACGATCCCATCCAAAAAGTGACGATCATCCCCCGGGGACAAGCAGGTGGCCTCACCTGGTTCATGCCCAGCGATGACGACATGGGACTAACCACCCGTGCCCATCTGAAGAACATGATGACCGTTGCCTTGGGTGGGCGCGTGGCCGAAGAAGTGGTCTACGGAGAGTCGGAGATCACCACGGGGGCAGCCAGCGACCTGCAACAGGTGGCCCGCATCGCCCGCAACATGGTGACCCGCTTCGGTATGAGCGATCGCCTGGGAAATGTAGCCCTAGGTCGCCAGTACACCAACATTTTCCTGGGCCGGGAAATCGCCGCAGAACGGGATTTCTCGGAGGAAACAGCGGCCCTCATCGACGAAGAGGTGCGGCGGCTGGTGAACGAGGCCTACCAACGGGCTACCTACTTGATTCGAGAAAACCGTGCCCTCTTGGATCGGATTGCCCGCCGCCTGGTAGAGGCCGAAACCATCGATGGGGAAGAGCTGCAGGCCATCATCGACAACTCTGAGGTGGTGATGCTGCCCCCCGAAGAGGAGCCAGAACCGCTGACGCTTCCTATGGCCGTCAACGCTGGCGCCTAGTCTCTTTTCCCCAAGCTCAAACTTGGGATCCCTGCTTTTCCTCTTGAGGAGAGAGGGATCCCAATGTTTTGTATGATTTGCGCTGGGAGAGGGGGAGTCCACCCTAGCCGGCAACAGCCGAACCCAACAAAGTCCGGCTCGCCTCTGCTTCCAGGGGCTGAGGCTCGTAGATTTTCAGCACGTACTCCGCTACCATGCGGTCGGTGTTGAAAACGGGGTTGAGCGTGCGGATCGCCTCCTTCATGCGGGCAATCCAACGACGTGGGATCCCTTGCTCGTCCCGGTCGTAGAACATGGGGATCACCTCATACTCCAACAAGTCGTAGAGGGAGTTGGCGTCCAAGTCGTCTTGGGCAGCGGGATCCAGACCTTCGATTTCTTGGCCAATAGCCCAGCCATTGCGACCGTTGTAACCCTCCGGCCACCAGCCATCCAGTACCGACAAATTCAATCCCCCACTGAAGCCCACCTTTTGCCCTGAGGTGCCAGAGGCTTCCAGAGGGCGTCGCGGGTTGTTCAGCCACACATCGACCCCCTGCACCAAATTGCGACCGACATAGGCATCGTAGTTTTCGATGAAGGCGACCCGGTTGGCCACCTCAGGCCGGTTCGACCATTCCACCACCCGCTGGATCAGGCGCTTGCCCCCTTCATCCCGCGGATGGGCCTTGCCGGCGAAGATAATTTGCACAGGGTACTCTTTGTTGGTGAAGATGCGGGTAATTCGCTCCAGATTTCGCAGGATCAAATCTCCTCGCTTGTAGGTGCTGAAGCGGCGGGCAAACCCAATCGTCAAGACCTTGGGATCCAACAACTGGTTGACCGCTTGGATGCGTTCGTTGCTTTCGCCGCGATTGCGCCGGGCCCGCAACACTCGGTGACGGGTGAAAGACACCAGCCGCTCCCGCAGAGCTTCTTTGCGCCGCCACAGTTCTTCATCTGGGATCTCTTCCACCTTGGCCCACAGTTCCGGGTCTGACACCCGCTCCGGCCAATCGGGGCCCAAGTACTGGTCGTAGAGATTCCAGAAGAGGGGGGAAACCCAGGTACGGGCGTGAACCCCATTGGTAATGGAGCTGATGGGCACCTCATCCACCGATCGCTCAGGGTAGAGCACATGCCACATTTCGCGAGAAACCCGTCCGTGGAGCTTGCTTACGCCATTGGCTGCCCGCGCGTACCGCAAAGCCAGCACCGTCATGTTAAAGCGCTCCCAGGGATCCCCAGTGCGCCGAGCTCCCAAAGCCAAAAATTGTTCCCGCGTCAGCCCCAGTTGTGGCCAGAAAGAGGCAAAGAACGCATCCATTTCATTGGGGCTAAAGGCATCGTGGCCAGCCGGCACTGGTGTATGGGTGGTAAACACGCATTTTTCCCGCACCTTGGCCTCCGCCGTCTCGAAGGGGGTGCCCCGCGCCACTTCCTCCCGCAGCAACTCCAGCGTCAGGAAAGCAGCGTGCCCTTCATTCATGTGATAAACCATGGGATCCAAACCCAACTGGCGCAGCAGGCGCACCCCACCGATACCCAGGATGCACTCTTGGGCAATGCGAGTATCGGTGCTGCCCCCGTAGAGGTGGGCGGTAATCCAGCGATCGATGGGGTCGTTCTCCGGCAGGTCGGTGTCCAGCAGAAAAAGAGGTACCCGGCCCACGTCCGCCCGCCAGGCCCGCGCCTTCACCAACCGCTGCCGCATCGCCACTTCCACCAACAGAGGGCTGCCATCCGGCTGGCGCACCAGAGTCAACGGCAGAGACTCAAACTCAGAGTCTTCGTAAAGCTCCCCCTGCCAGCCATTGTTGTCCAGGCGCTGTTGGAAGTAGCCCTGACGGTAGAGCAACCCGATGGCCACCAGGGGCACCCCCAAATCTGAAGCCGACTTGAGGTGATCGGCGGCCAACATACCCAGCCCGCCAGAGTAGGTGGGCAAAGACTCGTGCAAGCCGTATTCGGCACAGAAATAGGCAATAGGACGCTGCCAGTCGTAGGTTTTCATGGTGCGCTTGGCCCAGGTATCCTCAGCCGCCATGTACTTCCGATAGGACTGCACCATCCGGTTCAACGTGTTGAGGTAGTTCACATCAGTGGCCAAGGCTGCCAACCGCAAGTAGGAAACCTCCTCCAGCATGCGCACCGGGTTGTGGGAGGTTTTTTCCCACAGGGCGGGATCCATTTCCCGGAAAATGGTGAGGTGATCCGGGTTCCAAGTCCACCAATAGTTACGGGCGATCTCGCACAGGGGCGTGAGCGCTTCCGGCAGCACCGGACAACGTTCGGGAAAAGCAGGAGCTAAGGTGGCAATGGACATAGGACAGATACCTGGGGTTAAAGTTATGGGCTCGAAAAAGAAGAGGTAGAGGTCGATGCTGGTAAACGTATCTCAATTATTATTGAGCCGATCCTGAGGATTCTGAGGGGGGAATTCAAGATCTCTACAAAATCTTCAGGGGACGTAACCCAAATTTTCCAGGGCTTCTCCCGATCTTGCCACAGCAGCGCGGAGCCTTCAAAAGCAGCGTTCACAGGCAGGCCAGCTTTCGATTCCGGCAGAAGCTGCCCGTCTAGAAGCTGCCCGTCTATCGTAAGAGATGGTGCAACATTAGAGTTAACTCAAAGTTAACAAAATCTACAGAACCCCAACGAACCCTTGGGGAACCCCTCCGGTTCAATTAAAATGCTGCTTCTCATAAGCTCTTAAAAACTGCAGCTACTTTTGCTACCAATCGATGATTTTGTTGGCTTCTCCCTGAAGTTGAGCCCTAACGTCCTTCCACCACTGCCAAGGTGGTGTTGCGGTAGTAGTGGCTGAGGATCTGTTGGTAGGAGTAGTTCTGGCTGGCCATCCCAGCCGCTCCCCACTGGCTCATGCCGACGCCATGTCCGTAGCCGCGCCCCTGAATCTCAAAGAAAGCCGGGGATGTCCCTGCCACAGGAGCCAGGCTGGCCGTAGTGGTGGCCTCCCCGCGCGGGCTAATGGCAATCTTTGTGCTGCGCAACCCAAGAGCCCGACGAAAATCGCCGGCATTGAGATCTTTGATCCCTTGGGATCCCGTCAAGCGCACCGTGATTGCCCGTCCCCACGGGGAGCTGCGCAGTACCTCCACAGAACGAATGGCACCGATCCCGGCAGCCAACTGCTGAATCTGCTGGGCAGGAACGGTGGCCGTCCAGCTAAACACGGGTGAGTGGTGATCGAAATCGGGCACCCCCTGCAAGTAGGGCCGCGATTCTAACCAGACGTTGCCTGCATCATCTGTATGTCCCCCCGCAGAGGAGTGGAAAACCGCATTGATCAACTGCCCCTGGTGGATGAGAACCTGCCCGGCGGTCTCACGGGCAGCCGCTTGGGTACGGCTGGATTCGGCAGCTACCCCCTTGTAAACCTGCCAATCGATCCCATTTCCTAAGTCAAAAGGCTGCTGGGAACGGCGACTGCGGTGGTAGAGGGCATAGGTGCGGGAGGCCACGGCTTGGGCTTTAAGAGCCTCCATGGGAAAACGGTGTCCCATCTCGCTGCCCACCACGCTGGAAACGTAGTCTTCCAAGCCAACTTGGTTGATGGCAATCACCCCACGCTCGCCGGGGATCAACTCCACCAAGCCACGGTACCAATTCTGGTCGATAAACACTAACCCATCGGAGGTGGTGGGCTGTAGGTAAAGACGTTCTCCCTGTTGGCCGGCCAAACTGACTGCTGAACCCGAACGGCTGGCCTGCAGCGGTTGCATGGCCTGCACCTCTGCCAGCGGCTGTCCCTGGGCATTCAATAGGCGGGCTCCGGTAGAGCTGCCGACGGTGACCTGGGGCTTGTTGACGGCAATACCTACCCGCAGCAGCACCCGTGCCTGCACTGGAAAGGTCAAGCACAGCCAAGCCCAAACCAGAAGGGCAATACTCCTAAGCCAAGCTGATGGGAGAGGAGAAAAGGAGAGGGCAATAGTCACACACCAATCCTCTGTGAAAGACTACCCGCCGCTGGGCATAGCCAGCGAGGGATCCCAGACAAGTCGGGTTTTGAGAATCCAGGCATAGGGCCGACGCACCCTCAACAACCCAAGCGGCCACCGTTGGGCTCAAGAGATCCCGCACTCGGAAAGCCTTTTTTGAGGCTGGTGCGGGATCCCGGGCAAGGGCCAGCCGAACCCGTTATGACAGTATCAAAAACATCCTGCAGATGCACGACTTCAACCCAGAATTTTCCGCCCCCAGTCCCTCGGTCAGGATTCAGCCGGCTCAGAGGGGATCCCGCGCCGGTGGCAAAACCACTGCTGCAATAGGCGGCGACACTCGGCCTCGCAGACTCCGCCGATAACCTCCGGGCAATGGAAGCTGGCGGCAGAAGCTGGCAAATTGAGCACGCTGCGCAGTGCTCCGGCCTTGGGATCATCGGCGCCGTAGATTACCTGGGCCAGCCGCGATTGGCTGATGGCCCCGGCACACATGGGGCAAGGCTCAAGCGTGACGTACAGCCGACAGCCCCGCAGTTGCCAATCTCCCAGCCGTTGCCCTGCCTGCCGTAGGGCTAGGATCTCCGCATGGGCCGTGGGATCCCGATCCCGTTCCCGCCGGTTGCTGCTCAAAGCCAGCAACTTTTCCCCTGGCCCCACCACCAGAGCGGCCACCGGAACCTCTCCGGCTTCTCCCGCTTGCTCAGCTTCTCGCAAGGCCAACTGCATCCAGGCGCGGTGGCGCTGCCACGGATCCCGCCCTTGTGGCTCGGAGGAATGGAGCATACTCGGATCCCCGATCATTTTGGGCGTTTCGAGCACTGCCTCTGTCCGCAAGATTTGCTAGGGTAAGCACACATACCCCGAACATCCAAAAGTAAAGAGTAGGAATAGATAGAATAGACCAGGAGTGAACTGGGTCTTGATGGCGTAAGTCGGGGGAGCGGGTTCACGCCTTTTGAGTCTTGGCGATACGGCTTAGCTTTGGGAGGGATCATGGCGCGGATTCTACGGCATACACTTTTGGCGATGGCTCTGTTTGGTGGAGGCGTCGCAGGTGGGGTCTGGCTATCGTCTCGAGCGGGGCAGGAGTGGTTACAGCAAACTCCTCTGGTCACTTGGACGCGACGGGCCGGTGAGGGAGTAGGATCCCTTTTGCCCTGGTCTGAGTCCCGCCCTGAGGCTGCGAATTCTGCCCCTCCCGCCGATGCCGTCCGGCCTTCTAATTTTATTGCCGCCGTTGCCCAAAAGGTCGGCCCAGCGGTGGTGCGCATCGATGCCACCCGCACCGTGTCGAGGGGGGTCAACCCAGAACTGTTCAACCAGCCCCTGTTTCGCCGCTTCTTTGGGGATCAACTACCGCAGTTGCCGCAGGAGTTTCGGCAAGAAGGCACCGGATCGGGGTTTATCATCGACGCCAGTGGCCTGATCCTCACCAACGCCCATGTGGTGGAAGGCAGCGAGCGAGTCAGGGTTCATCTGCTGGATGGGCGCACCTTTGAAGGAGAGGTGAAGGGCTCAGATCCGGTTACCGATATCGCGGTGATCAAGATTGAGGGGGAGAATCTGCCCACGGTTACTTTGGGCAACTCTGACTTGGTGCGACCAGGGGATTGGGCTATTGCCATTGGCAACCCGCTGGGCCTGGACAATACCGTGACTGCCGGGATCATCAGCGCTGTTGGGCGCTCCTCCGGGCAAATTGGGGCTGTCAACAAGCGGGTGACTTTCCTGCAAACGGATGCGGCCATTAACCCCGGCAACTCGGGTGGTCCACTGCTGGATGCGGAAGGCCGCGTGATTGGGGTGAATACGGCCATCTTCCAGCGGGCCCAGAGTGTGGGCTTTGCCATCCCCATCAACCGCGCCATGGACATTGCCGAGCAATTGATCCGGAATGGTCGGGTAGAGCACGCTTTCTTGGGCATTCGCATGATCACCCTCAACCCCGACATTGTGGCCCGCCTCAACCGCGACCCCGCTCGCCCCACCACGCTGACGGTGGAAGAAGGGGTTTTGATCGGGCAGGTGATTTCGGGATCCCCGGCTGAGGAGATTGGCTTGCGGGAGGGGGATGTGATCACTGAAATCAATGGGCAGGCCATCCGCGATGCCGAGCAGGTGCAGCAGTTGGTGGAAGCCGCCGGGGTGGGCAATACGCTGACGCTGCGGGTCATCCGAAATGGACAGGCGCGCACCTTCCAGGTGAAAACTGGAGTGCTGCCCGTAGACTTCTAAGCAGTTTTATGTGCCGTCAATTTACTGATCCCCGTGTTACTGATCCCCGTGACACAATGGCCCTAGAGGCGGGGGTCAGATATGGCTTGGGCAGTTGGTGAACAATTGCAAGGGGGACGCTACCGCATCGAGGCCGTTTTGGGGGAGGGGGGTTTCGGCATCACCTACCGGGCCTGGGATAGCGTTCGTGCCGACCAGGTGGTTATCAAAGTTTTGAACGACAGCCTTCGTGAGGATCCCGACTATCCCCACTTCCAGCAGAACTTCATGAATGAGGCGCTGCAACTGGCCCGCTGCCGCCACCCCCATGTGGTGAAGGTGGAAGAAGTGATTTGGGAGCAGGAGCGCTGGTGTATTGTGATGGAGTACATCCGCGGCCAGACTCTGCACCAGCTTCTGCGGCAAAAAGGGCCGTTGCCCCTGCCGGAAGCCCTGCGCCTGACGCAGGAGGTGGGATCCGCCCTGATGGCCTTGCACGAACAGGGGATCCTGCATCGGGATGTGAAGCCATCCAACATCATGGTGCGGGAGGGATCCGGGCAGGCAGTTTTGATCGACTTTGGCCTAGCTCGCGGCTACACCCAAGGTCTGATCCAACGCCACACCTCCTACGGCACCGATGGCTATGCTCCTCTAGAGCAATACGACAGCTTGCGCCGCCGCGGCGCCTTCACCGATGTCTACGCCTTGGCAGCAACCCTCTACACGGCGCTGACGGGGATGGTGCCTATGTGTGCGCCAGTGCGGGCCACAGGCCGCCAGTTGGATACCCCTCGCAGCCTTAACCCCAACATTCCCGAGGTTGTGGAGGCTGCCATTCTCAAAGGGATGGCTCTCCACCCAGAAGAGCGCCCGCAAACCATGGCCGAGTGGCTGGCACTGTTACCGGCAGAAGCCTCTCAACAAGGGAGGAAGCCGGTTGCTTTTGAGCCAGCCATCCGCACCCAAGAGCTGAGGGAGCTGGAGCAGATCTTGGCCCAGCCTCCACAACCCCAAGACGAGCTGGAACAGCTCCTGTCCCGGCACTCGGCGGAAGAGCTAGAGCAACTGGTGGCACCTCCCACCCCCCCGACGGTGAAAAGAGAGACAGGGCCCGGATCCCTGATTTTCCCGGAAGTCTGTCCAGAAGGGCAGGGAAGTCGAGAGGGATCCCTGCCCGGAACCCTCTCTTGGCCAGAGTGGGTGGGGGAAGCAGCCCCTGCCTTGCAAGGTTTGTGGGATCGGCTGCAAGCGGGGCAGTGGGGGGAAGCGGATCGCTGGACGACCGCCTTGATGTTAAAACTGAGCGGGCGCTCGCAGGTGGGCTTTTTTGATCCCAAGGATATTCAAGCCTTCCCCTGCCCAATGCTGCGCTTGATCGACCAACTGTGGGTGCGGGCCAGCCAAGGGCGCTTTGGCTTTAGCGTTCAAAAGCAACTGTGGCAAGGATGCGACCCCGGAGGAACCTCAATAGGCAGATCGCGATCCTTCTCCGCCTTGCCCCGCGAAGAGTGTATGGGGGAAGCCGTGGGTTGGCGGATCCAAGGTCGCTGGCTGGGGTACGGCGAGCTCAAAACCAGCCTGGATGCACCGCCAGGACATCTGCCTGTCGGCTTTTTTTGGGGCTACTCGGGTGGCTTGCGCTCGGCGCTGCTGACGCTGGATCGAGTGGTGCTGAAAAAGCTAAAAGCCTGTTTCTAAAAAACCTGGCTTGAAATGACTAAAATGGGTAGCCATCAATTCTTGAAAGGGGAGATGCTCTTTTCTTGTGGGTTTTCGCGAATAGCTAGACCCAAGTGAATCAATGCCGTCTCAACGGTATTGACCTGCTCTGCTAAAGTTTTCCACCCTCTTGCCTTTAAGCCATAACATTTGCCAAAGTAAGCTCGAGCTGCTGCAAAGGAAGCAAAGGTTTTTTTAAGAGTCGCTACGGTCCAGGGCTTGGCATTCAGCCGCAGCCAATTTCGTTGACCTTGCTGCTGTTGCTCGGTGATGAGTTGGTCTGTCAAGCTAACAAGCTCAGCATAGTTGCGCCGCGAGGTCGCGATTGCCGTTTCAAGACTCTCGATGAGACCCATGGTTGTTCTCCTGAGGCAACTTCCCTTGATAAGACTCCTGTTCTTTCTCCTGAAGCAACTTTCTAGAACCGGCAGAGAGCAAGTTGGTTTCAAAAACAGACTTGATGTTGTTCAGGTAACTTTGCAATAAGCTCTTAACCCATAGGATGGGAATTTGGTTTACCGCATTCTGAAGCTGGTCGAAGAGATGCTTGAGCTGCTTCAGAGCTACGATAGCATGACCGAGAACTTCTTGCGCTTGAAGCTGCTCTTCCACAAGCTCTCTCATTCTGTTGGCTAGCCGCTGATTCTCAAGTTCTTTCTCGGTGAGCAAACTAAGAGCTGCTTCCTCAGTCTCGACTATTTTAAATTCAAGTTTTTGGTTCTGCTCTTCCAGAAACTCAATCTGCTTAGTTAGTAAACCCGCCTCAACCCTAAAGCTAATACCTCTATTCGCTGGAAAGCTAATAAGTAGGTCGCTGTACTCTTGCTCTTGAAGCTGCAGCTCTCTGAGTACAGGCTCTGCTAGTTCGGATAAGACTTTGTGAGCTAATCCTACTTTCAAAGTATCTCCGCCGCCGTGTCCGGGAATAGGAATTCTTAAATCACCCCGAACAGCCTGCGTGCTATGTCTGGCACGTCGCTGAACAATTTCCCAGCCCCACTCTTTTGCTTGACGCAAAATATCCCGTTTTCGCCAATTCCTTGGAGCCTGAATAATGGCTTGGATATTTCTCTGCTGCTCTATAATTTCATTTCGCCTCTTGATGAGATACCCTAGCTCTTCTTCGTCGGACATATGATAACATCCTTAGATGAGACTTTCACACTTAGCCTATTCGGTCTTTACGGAGACTAGGGGAAAGTTATGCGGCAAAGCCTTACATCTCAAAAAACATTGATACTAAGAAATATTTTGTAGCTTTGTCCGCGATCTTCCTCAGTAATTCCCAGGACAATCTAGAGGCAGTCAGACTTGGTTCTGCTTGCGAAAAAGGGTGAGTGGCTGGGGTTGGGGAGCTTACAGCCGGCTTGGAAGGGCCAAAAATCACCTGCCGGTGGGCTGTTCCGCGAATACTCAGGCGGCCTGCGCACGGCGCTGCCGATGCTGAAAAGGCTAAAAGCCTGCCTCTAAAAAAACTCCCCTCTCCCAGAGGAGAGGGGTCAGGGGCGAGGGATCCAAGAGCCTTAGTAGCGATGCACCAACTTGTTGATGGGCTTGAAGATGTCTGCCTCAAACTTTTTGCCCTTGAGCATGCGGTTCCAATAGAGCCAGGGTAATAGATGCACCTTGGCTAGGTACATGGAGTAGCGCTCCCGCGTCGGATCCAGCGGGAAGGAGGGAGCCAGTTTCCCCCCGTAGGCAAACTCCGCCATGATTAGGGAGTTATAGCCTGTGATCAGGGGACAACAGGTGTAGCCATCATACTGGGCCACCGGGGGCTTGGACTGCATGGCAGCCAAGAGATTTTCGGCCAGTACCGGCGCTTGCTTGCGGGCGGCAGCCGCCGTTTTGGACGTTGGCAGAGAAGAGGCATCTCCCAAGGAAAACACGTTGGGGTAGCGGGTGTGCTGCAGCGTTGCCTTATCCACATCCACCCATCCTCCCGGCCCGGCCAGGGGGCTGCGCTTGACAAAGTCCGGAGCGCTCATGGGCGGAGCCACGTGGATCATGTCGTAGTGCAGGCTCACCTCTTCTTTGCCATTGTCGGTGGTGACTTCAAAGATGGCTTCCTGAGTCTCAGGCCGGATGGCTTTGAGGTTGTGCTTGAATTTCACCTGGATCCCTCGCCGCTCTACCACCTTCTCCAGGGCAGCACTGTACTCCGGCACGGCAAAGAGAGTGGGAGTGGCTGTGCAAAAGAGAACCTTGGTGTTGACGCCAACCCCACTTTTGCTTTTGAAGACATCGTCGGCCAGGTACATGATTTTTTGGGGGGCGCCACCGCACTTGATTGGGGTAGCCGGGTACGTGAAGATGGCTGTTCCCCCCTTGAAGTTGCGGATGGTCTCCCAAGTGTAGGGGGCGTAGTCCTTGGAGTAGTTGCTGGTTACTCCTCCTTTGCCCAGCGCCTCCGGCAAGCCCTCGATCAAGTGCCAGTCGATTTGGATCCCTGGGGCAACGATGAGGTAGTCATACTGAATGATCTGCCCGCTCTCTGTGATCACGCGGTTGTGATCCGGATCTAACTCCGCCACGCGTGCTTGGATCCAGGTGGCTCCCTTGGGGATCACTGTTTTTTCGTCCCGGATAAACTTGGCCAGGGGGGCAATACCTCCCCCTACCAATGTCCAGCCGGGCTGGTAGTAGTGCTTGTCGGAGGGCTCGACAATCGCGATATCAAGATTGCGCTTGCGCTCCAGCAACTGGGCCGCTGCGCTGATGCCGGCAGCCCCTCCTCCCACTACAACAATTTGATGGTGAATGACAGGTTGCGAAGTTCTGGAGGTGGATCCCTCCACGCCAGGGCGCCCGTTCGTTTGGGTGGAGGCGGGTGGGGATTGGGTTTTGAGTTCCATTGGCTTAGTAGTCGTTGACACAGCAGTTTCCTCAAACAGAACTGAACTTGAGCTCAAGAAGCTGTTTAGTTTAATGCGGAAGAACCTGTTAAATGACAGCCAACAACCCCGAACTGGCAATCCGTAGAAGACTCTGCAGATTGCCAGCCTTCAGGAGTTGCAGCTGGGAAACAAGCGTAATCATAACACCCGATAAGAATATAGCCATTTTTTCAAGCTGTCGAGAATTTGAGGCAAATCTTAGCCTGGGACTTAGGCTTTGTTGACGCTGGTGGCAGCAGTGGCATCTCGGAGGATGAGCAGCATCCGCTAGGCTGTGGACTGTACGAAGGATTTGCCGCTGGGTTCACGGCTGGCCTTCAAGTTCTGTTGCGATTCAACTGGAGACCTTCATCACGATGGCAAAATCCATCCCTGCTGGCTCATTGCCGGTTGCTCCCTGGCACGCCCTGCCCGAAGAGGAAGTTGCCCGCCAAATCGTTGCAGTGGATCTGCCTCTGGCGGCGCTTCTGGAACGGGGTCTGTCTCAAGCTGAGGTGATCCAGCGGCAGAAGCAATATGGCCCCAACGAGCTAAAGGCCAAGGCAGCTACCCCGGCCTGGGTGAAGTTTCTGCAGCAGTTCAACCAATCCTTGCTCTACATCTTGATGGTTGCCGGGGCGGTCAAGGCGTTCTTGGGATCCTGGCGCAATGCCATCGTGATCTGGGCGGTGGTGGTAATCAACGCTCTCATCGGCTACATCCAGGAGTCCAAAGCGGAGGAAGCGATTGCCGCTCTGGCCCAGTCGGTGGTGACGGAGGTCACGGTCATCCGGGAGGGGCAAAAACTGCGGGTGCCCTCGCGGGAGCTGGTGCCGGGGGATGTGGTGCTCTTGAGCTCGGGAGATAAGGTACCCGCCGACCTGCGCTTGCTGAGCGTGCGCAACTTGCAGGTGGATGAATCGGCCCTGACCGGAGAGTCGGTGCCGGTGGAAAAACGGCTGGGATCCCTGCCAGAGGAGACTTCTCTTGCGGACCGCCAGAACATGGCCTATGCCGGCAGCTTTGTTACCTTCGGCCAAGGAGCGGGGGTGGTGGTGGCCATTGGCAACCAGACTCAAACAGGCCGTATCTCGGAGTTGGTCGAAAAGGGGGGATCCCTGCAAACCCCCCTGACTCGCAAGTTCGAGGAGTTCAGCCTCATGCTGCTCAGGATCATCCTCAGCTTGGCCGGGCTCACCTTTTTGGTGGGATTGGCTCAGGGACAGGGGGCGGCCAGTGTCTTTGAGGCGGCAGTGGCGCTGGCGGTGAGTGCTATCCCCGAAGGCTTGCCGGCGGTAGTCACTGTAACCTTGGCGATTGGGGTTTCCCGCATGGCAAAACGCCACGCCATTATTCGCAAGCTACCGGCAGTGGAAACCCTGGGCAGTGCCACGGTGATCTGCTCTGACAAAACCGGCACCCTCACGGAAAACCAGATGACGGTGCAGGCCATCTACGCCGGATCCCAGCTCTACCAAGTTACGGGCAGTGGCTACAGTCCTCAGGGACAAATCCTGGCCCAGGAGGGGGGTGATCCAGTGGAAGTGGAGCGGCTGCTGGCGTTACAGGCTTGTCTCTTGGCCGGCTGCCTCTGCAATGACACCCGTCTGCAACCCAAAGACAACGGCCAGTGGGAGGTGGTAGGGGATCCCACCGAAGCTGCCCTCATTGTGGCAGCCCAGAAGGGGGGTCTGGATCTGGAAGAACTGCAGCGCCGCCGCCCTCGCCTGGACAGCATCCCCTTTGAATCCGAGTTTCAGTACATGGCTACCTTACACAGATTGGGGCCGGAGGAGCATTGCATTTACGTCAAGGGATCCGTAGAGGCTCTCTTGTCCCGCTGCCATAGCCAGATGGGATCCCAGGGGGAGATCCAGCCTCTGGAAGAGGAGCGGATTCGCCAGCAGGTGGAGGCCTTGGCACAGCAGGGGCTGCGAGTTCTGGCCTTTGCCCAAAAAACCGTCCCCAGCAGCCAAACTCGGGTGGATCACCCAGATCTGCAGGAGGGTTTAATCTTCCTCGGTTTGCAGGGAATGATTGACCCGCCGCGGCCAGAGGCCATTGCCGCCGTGCGTTCCTGTCAAACAGCTGGGATCCAGGTGAAGATGATTACCGGCGACCACGTGCTCACGGCTCAAGCCATTGCCGAGCAGATGGGCCTGGGGGGTGGCAAACCAGTCAAAGCCTATAGCGGCCAGGATCTGGAGCGGCTCAGCCCCGAGAAGTTTGTTACAGCCGCCAATGAGGGATCCGTCTTCGCACGGGTGGTGCCAGAGCAAAAGCTGCGCCTGGTGGAAGCTCTGCAAGCGCGGGGGCAGATCGTGGCCATGACCGGCGATGGCGTCAACGACGCTCCGGCCCTAAAGCAAGCAGATGTGGGGATTGCCATGGGGCGAGGCGGCACCGAAGTGGCCAAAGCTGCTGCCGACATGATCCTGACCGATGACAACTTCGCCTCCATTGAGGCAGCCGTTGAGGAGGGGCGCACGGTTTACAACAACCTGCTCAAAGCCATTGCCTTCATCCTGCCGGTGAACGGAGGGGAGTCAATGACCCTTCTCCTCAGCGTCCTCCTCAACCGCAAACTGCCCATTTTGGCCATCCAGGTGTTGTGGCTCAACATGATCAACTCCATCACCATGACGGTGCCTCTTGCCTTTGAGCCGAGCACAGGCCGAGAGATGACTCGCCCGCCGCGGGATCCGAACGCCAACTTGCTCTCTCCTAGGCTGCTGCAGCGCATCCTGCTGGTGTCCGTGTTCAACTGGATCTTGATCTTCGGGGTTTTTGAATACATCGAACAAACCACCGGCAACCTTAACCTGGCCCGCACCATGGCCATCCAAGCGTTGGTGATCGGGCGCATCTTCTACTTGCTCAGCCTCAGCCAGGCCATTCCTACCCTGTTGGGCCGTGGACGTGCCAGCCAATTGGAGCACCATGAGCGCCTCATGGATACAGCAGCCATTGCCATCGGCATTGGGGCGGCCATCCTGCTGCAGATCCTCTTCAGCCAGTGGAGCTTGTTCAACATTATCTTCGACACAGCACCCCTGTCTTGGGAGCAATGGGGCTTTTGTTTGCTGGTGAGCTTGCCACTCATCGTTGTCTCAGCGGTAGCCAATCGAGTGGATCCTGAATGAATAACTTGCTTTGGGCAACTCGCGCTCACTGCGCTCCCATCTGAAGAAGTGCCGAAGAGGGGATCCCTCAGCCATTACTCAGATGTAGCCGGCCTCTGCCAAGAGATAAAAATGCCTGCTGGCCTAGGTCTGATGGCATCCAGCTTCACACCGCTCTGGCTGTCTTTTCGACCGATTTGCGCAAGGCAATCACCATCTCAGCGGCGGTTTTTTGGAAAGTCGAGCCTGTTTTCTGGCGGAAGTTGCAGAAGACGTGATCAGAGTTCGGGGCACCTGACGAGTGAGGATGAGGTTGTCTCCAAGCAATGCCTATCCCCTGCGCGCCTTCGGCCATGGGGTGAAGTCTCAATTGCTTTCCCCTCTCAAAGGCGGTCAATTGCATCTGCGCCACGGCACCACCCCTATTCCAACGGCAATCTTTTGTCAGCTCCCTCCACGCAAACCCCAGCAGCCTTCAGCGCTTGAGTTCTTTTTGCCTCCATCACCTTTTGGCAAGAGCGGGAACATCTCTTGAGTGAGAAGAGGCTTTTCCTTCCGAGCTGCCGGCTCAAGGAACAGGAGAAAAACCTGTCTTCAAAAAAGCCTCCGACTTTCGGTTGCAGGGGTACACCATAAGGCTATGATCTTAGGGGAAGGATGTAGGACATTAAAAAATGTCAGATATACCACCACAACCTTTAACCGGGAAGGCTCTGCTCCAGAAGGTCGAAGCGTTGGGGCATCTTCCACGCCGAGAAACGGCAAAGCGATGTGGCTATGTAACCATGACCAAGACCAACAAGCCTCGCGTCAACTTGAATGAGTTCTATGACGCGGTGCTGGCGGCAAAAGGTCTGAGTCTCAGCCCAAGTTCCAGCCGGGACAAGCGCGGTCGTGAGCCAACCTTTCGGGTCAGCGTTCACAAAAATGGGCAGTTGATCATTGGGTCGGCCTACACCGAAAAAATGAATCTCAAACCCGGGGATGAGTTCGAGATTCAGCTAGGTTACAAGCACATTCACCTCAAGCAAGTGCTAAACGGCCAGGTGGTGGAGGAGTCAACCCCAAGTAAAGAAGCTTCCCCCAAAGCGACTCGCGGTCGCCGGAAAAAAACTGCTGGGGCTTGAGCCGCTGCCGGGCCGGGAGTGAGGAGAAGGGATCCAGTTGACGAACTGTCACTGTGTGGCTTTCTTCTTGCCTTGCCCTCTTTAAGATGGGATCCAAAGCCTAGGTTCACCGATCTTGCTGACCCTAGATAAGGATCCCTATGCAACAGAGGGTTCAGCCACCCCTCAAGTTTTTGCCGCCGCGATTGACGCCTTGGGTCGTTCATTTCGCTCAAGCAGGCTTGCCCTTTTGGTTGCGATGGACCAAAGGGATCCCTCGCGTTGAAGTAGAGGGGGGAGAGCGTTTGGCTCAGCTTTATCAGCAGTTTGAGGCGGGCAAGATTCGCCTGCTGGTGGCGTTTCGACACCCGACCCTCGATGATCCCCCCTGCTTGATGTACTTGTTTGCCCATCTCCTGCCGCAGGTGGCCCAACGCCAGGGGATCCGCTTTCGGGGCCGGCCCCACGTTTTGTTTGTCTACGACCGCGGCCTACCTCTGTGGCTGGGATCCGTTGCCCGTTGGGGCTTGCCGCGCTTGGGTGGGATCCCGATTTTGCGAGGCCGTCTGGATCGGGCAGGGCTAAAAAGTTCTCGTGAGCAGTTTGTATCGGGCCGATATCCGCTGGCGGTAGCTCCAGAAGGAACGATCAACGGTATGAGCAGTCTTCTCAACCCGTTGGAGCCGGGGGTAGCCCAGATGAGCTTTTGGGCGGTGGAGGATCTGCACAAGGCGGGACGGCCAGAGCAGGTGCTGATCTTGCCGGTAGGCCTTCGCTATTCCTACCTGCGGGATCCCAGTGCCGCTCTGAATAGATTGCTCAGCCGCATGGAGGCCGATTGCAAGCTGCCGCCCACGCGCTCGGCTCACGCCGGTCAAGCCTTTTTGCTGGCCCGTATCCTTCGCTTGGGAGAACACCTGCTCCAGGTCATGCAGACCTTCTATGAGCGCTTTTATGCCCCTGCTCTTCCTGCTGCAGATAGAGCCCAGGTTAAAGAGGGGGATCTGTTGGCGCGTCTTCAAAGCTTGTCAGATCTGGCCCTGCGGGTGGCCGAGCAGCATTTTGGTCTGGAGCCTCAAGGAGACTTCATCGAGCGGCGGCACCGCATCGAACAGGCGGGCTGGGCCTGGATCTACCGCGAAGATATTGCCGATATTGCTGCTCTCTCGGCTTTGGAAAGGGGGCTGGCCAATCGAGTGGCTGCTGAGGCCAGTTTTCACCTCTGGCACATGCGCTTGGCGGAAACCTTGATGGTGTTTGCGGTGCGCCCCATGCCCGAGCAGCCCAGTCTAAGTCTAGACGAGTTGGCGGAAACCGCCCTGCGCCTCTGGAGTCTGCTGGCTTGGATCAAAGGAGAAAATCCCGTCGGAACTGCTCCCCCCCGCTTGGGCCCCCGCCTGGCGCGTTTCAGCATTGGGGATCCCCTCTCGGTTTCCGAACGCTGGCCCGCCTACCAGGCCAACCGCCGACAAGCCGTACAAGCCCTCACCCAAGATTTACAAGCAGAAATGGAGCGGCTTATCAAAGGGATCCCGTGCTCCCCTGCGGTCCTCCCTGCTGTCTGACATGCCTAGTCGGCTCAGGGGCAAAAAGTATAACAATTCCTAAGACATTTTGTGAGATATTTCGTGAAAGTAAAACGAACTTTTGCATTATCTGACAAGCAGGTGAAGGAAAGGGGAAGTTTCTGGCTCTTGGGGTAGAAAGGGGGCAGAAAGGAAGTGAGGCTCGTTGACTTGGTCTATGTCTGATGAGCTGCTCCGCGCCATCCGCAGACGCGACCTAGAGGCCGCCACTTCAGCCGTGCAGCACTTGCGTTCTCGCCATTTAAGTGAAGCTGTAATCACCTCGATGGTGATGGTGGCCGTGGAGCGGTTGGCATGGGATGAAGGCGACCGGGCCGCCGCCAGTTGGTTACTGCGTCGCTGCTCCAGACGACGGCGCTGAAGGGATCCCCCCTGGCCCAGAGGTCATTGCGATACTTCCCCTTTCCCTGGATCCGAGGGGCTTCCTGTGTCAACCTGCCCACAAAGCCCTATCCGCAGAGGGATTAGCTTTCTTCCTTGCCCTTGATCATCTTCTCAATTTGCTCTTTGCGGAACTCGCGACTGGCATTCTCTTGCCCATCGGTTACCACAACCATCATAACCTTGGCCGGGCGATCTGCCTCGCTGAGTTCGCTGAGGCTCTTTTCTAGGTCGATGATGCCGCGCCCCATGGCATCCAGCAAGGGAGTAGAAGCTCGCGGCACGTAGGTCTCGCGGGTCAGCTCAGGGACCTCGGCAATTGGCTTGAAGCGGTGAATGACTTCATAGGGATCCTGGGAGTCGAACTGAACCAAGGTAAGGGTGGCACTTCCCGGTTCTGCTCCTGTAGAAAATCTAACTCTGGCTCAGGTGCAGTGATCTGTTTGTGAAGGTTTGCTTGCAATCTGTTACAAAGGGTATGAATGCTTATGAACGCTTTTTGAGTTCGCCTTGGTAGCTGGGAGCGCCAGAGCATTGTCTCGAATATTCAGCTCGACTACGGGTTAGCATTTTCTCTTAATTTTTAAGTGCTTCATATCCTAAGTACTAACAATGGTTCGTAAACTAACACACTAAAAGAAAGGTTTGCCCTTAATCCCTTTGCATTTCTGAGCTAAGCTTCTAGGCATTGGCCCCGTAAAGATTTTGGAAAAACTAGGGAGTGGCTATGTCTTTTCGCGCAGATTTACAGCGTTTTGCCTTCGCTGTGCTAACAGCGCTGCTTGTCCAGGCGGGGCCAGCTCGGGCCGATCTGCCAGGGACAGCGGATCCCCCAGGGCTTAAGCGCTTCGCAGGATCCAGCATTGTGTTTCAATCGCGGGCCGATTACGACCGCTTTAAGTTGGCCCTTGAAAAAATCGTCTTCAGTGGCGCGATGGGAGCTGTGCAGCCGTACCGGTCTCAAACTGTCGAAGGGCGTCGCATCACGACCTATTACCGACTGCCGGAGCGGGTTGCCCCTCTTGAGGCGCTGCTCAACTACGAAACCGAACTGAAAGAGTCTGGCTTTGAGATCCTCTTCTCCGGCTTGGGGGAGGAGATTGAGACCCTCGGCTACAACAACCAGATTGCTGACGAGATCCTGGATATGAAGGGCACCTACAGCACGCCGGAAGAACGGGCCCAGTGGCCGTTTCAAAACGCCAGAGAAAACACTGCTGCCTATTTAGCCGCACGTGGCAAGTCCCCCGAAGGCGATGAGCGATTCGTGAGCGCCTACTTTGTGGTCAATACCGATGACTGGGAGGTCACCCGCGGCAGTGGACCGATCCCGACCGGGATTACTCTGGGGCGAGTGGATGTCGTCGATGTCAAGCCCCGCCAGCAACGCCTGGAGCTGGTTGAAAGCATTACAAGCAGCGAGATCGATCAAGCCATCAGCCGCGATGGCCGGATCGCCCTCTACGGCATTCTCTTTGCCTATGACTCGGATCAGATTGAAGCGGCTGCCGAGCCCACCCTTGCCGAGATCGCCAAGCTGATGCGCGAGCGCACCAACCTCAGCATCCTCGTGGTCGGTCATACCGATGCGACCGGCAGCTTCGACTATAATCTGGGTCTCTCGCGGCGCCGGGCCGAGGCGGTTGTCAACCGGTTGGTTCAGCTGGGTATCGAGCAGCGCCGCCTTTATCCGGTTGGCGTGGGGTTTTCGGCTCCCGTTGCCAGCAACGCCACCGAGGAGGGCCGAGCAAAAAATCGCCGCGTGGAGTTGGTGGATCTGGCCGGTGGCAAAATCCCCTAGGGGAGAGTTTCTGAGTTTTGGCTCAGGGCAAGCATCGCCGAAAGTCTGGACACTGCGGCTGTGGCGAACTAGCTTAGAGGCAACTCTTCATTTCTAGGCTATTTCAAGGGGTGGGATCCATGCTTAGGCCCAGTCTTCTGTTCTCCGGCTCGGCTTTGTTGGGTTTGCTGTCCTTGCCGTTTTTGATCGGCGAATGTGGCTGGTTGGCCTCGTCTCGTAAGAGCCAGAGTCCTGTCACTGAGGCTTCTCTACAAGCTTGGGAGCACTCCCTGCCCTCATCCCAGGCCTTGTTTGAAGATGAACCAGGTTCTGGATCTTGGCTCATGCGGCAAGCCCAGCTGCAAGAACGGGTACAGCAGCTTGAGCAGCGCTCTCTAGCTCACCAGCAGCAGGCTCATCAGTTGCTGGTACAGCAGGCAGCTCCCCAGCCCGCCGGGGTTGTTGGCCGTTCCAACCCAAGCCTTGCCGTGCCGGCACGGCCTCGGCGTCAGGATCCCACTCTCTCTCAATCCTCTGCTCCGGCGGATCTTCCCAATGAGCTGGCGCGGCTAACCCAGTCCATCCAACAGGAGCCGGGAAATGCGCAGCTTTATCTGCAACGGGCGCAATACTTCTGGCGGGAGTCTCAAGAAGATCCTGCTGCTTTACCGCAGCCTGAGCATGCTTCTGCCATTGCTCGCTTGATGCGCTCTGCTCTGCGGGATCTGGATATTGCCATTGCTTTGGATCCCTACCTGGCTGAAGCCTATTTGCTCAAGGCCAAAATCCAACACGAGCGTTTGCAAGAACCTGAGCAGGCTCTGGCGACCTTGTCTCCCCTGGATCGGATTGCCTATCACAACCCGCAATTGCACTTGATCCGCTCTCGCATCTGGGCCGAACAAGGCCATCTGGAATCGGCGTTTGATGTGTCGCATCTGGCGATTGAGCTGGCCAAGCAAAATCAAGATGCTGCCGATCTTTTCGAGGCCTATGTCCATCGCGGCCTGATGTGGGCCAGCATCTGCGACTTCAATTTGGCCGTTCAAGATTTCAGCCGAGCTCTTGAGTTGCAGCCTTACCAAGGTGATGTGTACTACTACCGGGGTATGGCGCGCGCTTACCAGGGAGAGGATAGGGCTGGTGCCGCTTCCGATTTGGGTAGCGCTTTGATGTTGTGGCGGGCTTCCGGCACGGGATCCCCGGGGCTGCTGGAATATGTAGAAGCGGTGCGGAGGGAACTGTTGCGGTAGCTCAGCTCTGGCGGGGTTTTTGCTGAGAATCTGAAGCGCTGGGTTTGGGGTCTTTGCCCAGGAGCATTTGGCAAGTCCAGCTAGGGCAAGCCAGGATGGTAGAGCCGTCTGTTACCTAGCCCCCTGAAGAGAACCCAGCCAGATGATGAGCCGAAGACAATTGACCATCTCCGTATCCTCCGTAGCCCTGGTGGTGGCCACAGGGATGCTGTTGTTGCTGCTGTGGCAACTGCGCAGCTTGGTGCTGACGGTGATGATCGCGGTGGTGGTGGCGGCGGCGCTGGCTCCCCTGGTGGATCTGGCCGAGCGATTACGCATCCCCCGCTGGCTGGGGGTTGTGCTGGTGTATTTGAGTTTAATTGCCGGGATTGCCGGCTTGGCTCTGCTCATTGGCCCGACGGTGGCGACTCAGACCCAGCGGTTGCTGACGAGGCTGCCTTTCTATCTGGAGCAGTTGCAACTGTTGGTGGATACCTGGATTGCCGATCTGGCGGGGGTGGATCCGGCGGCGCTGGACTACCTAAACCAGTTGCTCGATCCTCAGTCGTTGATGAGCTGGGCGGTTCGCTCGGGACAACGGGTGCTGGTGCAGTCTTTCGACTTCACCCGTGGTTTGCTGGGCGGTCTGCTGACCATGGTGCTGACCCTCTTCATTTCCGGCTACATGCTGGTGAGCGGCTCTGACTTGGTGCGGGGCTTGGTGGAGTTGTTTCCCTATCCCTGGAATGAGCGGCTTGCTGAGCAGGTACACCCGATGGCCCAGCGCATGGGGGGCTACATCCAGGGGCGGGTGCTGGTCTCTGCCATTTTGGGTGTGATGATCACCGTCTCGCTTCGCTTTCTGGGCCTGTCGGAGTTTGCTCTGGCGCTGGGGGTGATCGCCGGGTTTACCAACTTGATTCCCTTTATCGGGCCAGTACTGGGATCCCTGCCCGCCTTGGTGGTGGCAATCGTTCAGGGGGGCTGGACTTTTTTGTGGGTGCTGATCCTATACGTTGCCGTTCAAAACCTGGAAACCTATGTGTTGGATCCTCTGTTGGTGGGATCCTCGGTGCGGGTGAAGCCCTTGTATCAGTTGCTGGCGGTGCTGGGGGGCACCCAGTTGTTGGGTATTGTTGGGGCGGTGATCGCCCCCCCGTGGGTGGCGGGTATGGCGGTGCTGCTGGAGAACCTCTATCTGAAGCCCAAGCAGGAGGCAGAGGTTCGAGCCAGGCTGTATGCTCGGGCCACCGAGGCTGCTAGTTCTTTGGCTTTGCCGGGGATGGATCCTGCCGACGCGAGCAGCCCAGAGCCATCTTTTTCCTCTCGTCCGAATGACTCGTCAAACGAGCCGGAAGGGTTGCCACAGAAAGAAAGTCTGATACATTTACGCTGAACACTGCTGACCATTACTGCTCAACGGTGAAGCGATAGCATTCTGTCCATTTCCGAACAGAAAGGCGGTATCCCGCAAAGCTCTGAGCATAACACCCAGAGCGCCTTGCCAGTCTCGTGGTAGCCTATGG
>NZ_JANSIN010000013.1:0-60654 GCF_047462115.1 Synechococcus sp. R50.1
TTGTACTTCATCAAAGCGCATTCCTCCCGGCAGTGACCCTACGGGTACAGTGCGGGGCTCCTGCGATTTCTAGCTGAGGCAGTGCTACAGCCACGGAGCCCAACCCTGGTGCCGAGCGGACAGATTCTGACGGCTTTGAATCGCTGCAGAGGGATGCACAAACTCATGGGCAATGCCTTGATAGGTCAGTTGCAAAGGACTCCGTCCCGCTAATGTGAACAGCAAGGGCCCAGAAGCACCACCGCTCACAGCAGCTCGTCGATCAGCCGCAGCACCTGCTGCAGCTCAGCACCGGGGATCCTTTGATGTTGTTCCAGGTTGATCTCCACCAACTGTTTGAGGGCAAGAAGCTTCAGGTTGACCTCCACCGCCGCCACCGCAATGGCTTGTGCTGCCGGCAAATAGCCACTGGCCCCCAAATCCAAAAGGGCAGCCCGCCGCAGATGGATGTTGTGGTGATTCAACACCGACAGCAGGCGCTGAGCAAAAGTCGGATCCCCAGTGAGACGATAGCAGGCCCGTGCCGCCGCACATTGCAAACGGATGGAAGTGTGCTCTAGGTAGGGACAGATTGGCTCCAGAGCAGCGGTCACTTGCAGTTGTCCAAGAGCCTCGACAATGGCTTCTAGGGCGGCTTGGGCTTCCGTCTGCAGTCCTTGCTCCACAAAGCGCAGCCCTTCCAGCAAAGCGGATCCCAGCTTTTCCACTTCGTCGGGATCCCTATGGAGGTTGTTGGCAAGGGCAATCTCAACCAGCGCCTGGGCAGCCGCTGCCACCACTTGGCCATCGGAGCAAGACAAAGCCGCCTTCAGGGGAGGGATCCCGGCGAGGGATCCCAGTTTACCCAAAGCACGAGCAGCATTGCGCCGCAGCGGATATCCCCCTTGAGCGGTGCGATCCGTTTCATCGGCCAGGGCCTCGATCAGGGCCGGGATCCCTTCGACGATGCGCATGCGTCCCAGCCACCAAGCGGCATAGTAGCGTTCCCCCGGATCCCCGTGGCGCAGCTTGGCGATTTGTCCAGCCGGGGTGAGATCCACCGATGGATCGGGATCCAGAGGAACAGCAGTGGTCATGGAATCGACAACGGAGAAGACACCGAGAAGGGATCAAGCGCTGCGGACACTGACGATCTTGGCGCCCGATTTGAGCAACCGCTGCATTGTTGCCGACAGTTGATCGGCAGAGACGAAAATCTGCTGGTTGGATTTGCGCACTCGGCTGGAAGTGGCCAGCGCCGAAGGCGGATTCAGCAGCCGGGTCACTTCCACACAGAACATGCGATCCGACTGGCCCGTTGGCGGCCCCAGGTGTTTGGAAATGGGGCTGGGCGGCAGCAGCCCCCGCACCCCAATGCGGCGAATGGCCGGGGTAAACCCGGTGGCCAAAGGCATCATCAAACGGGGTCTGGGCCCTTGGGAGCGATCGTTGTTGGCGTAGCCCCCGTAGAGAGCGAAGAGATTGGTAAAGTCGCGGGTGGAATGAGCCTTGCGGTATTCAAACCCACGCGGGTAGGGGACGATGTTGTCTCCAAAAGCTTCTAGGTATTCTGGGCTGTCGATGTAGGAATCGATCTCCGCGCTGTGGCCGCCAGATTGGTAGATGTCCAAATGGCGGGCGATGTCTTTGGGGCTGGTGGGAGCGCGTCCCAGCAGATGCTTGAAATTGAGCTCGATGGCCCGGGTTTGCGAGTTGGGGTAGAAAAACCGCTTTTTGTAGGCTTCGGACTTGGCGATCAATCGCACAAACTCCCGCACCGTCAGGCTGCCCTGGCGCAGCAGCGATTCCGCACTGGCTAGCTCCTTCCTATCGGCCCCAAACAAATGGTCGTTGCCCAGCACCTGACGGTAGATGGCCCGCAGCACCGCATTGAGCTGATCCTGGCTGGCGTTGGGGCGCAACTCCAGTGGGGTGGTCTCCGTAATGCCCCGGATCCCCATCCGGCTTGCCGCTGTAATTGCACTCATGCTAATTCCCCCGATTGAACTGAATGGACACAGATTGAGAACAAGCTTGCGTTTAGGGTCATTTCGATTCAAGCTAGGACATTGCACCCACACCTAAAGTGTTGGTTGCGTCGTCGCGTCGGCGTTGCGGAGCAATAATGCAGGGGGCCAAAAGGCTTTTCAAGGACTCCGTCCCGCTGGCGCGATCAATAGCCCAGGCGTCTCACCCTAGCCTGAAACGACTGTAGAAATCGAAAACTAAAATTAGAAATCAAAAATCGGCAGCCCCAAGCTGCAGAAGAGCAACAGTGGCGCCTTCCTATTGGGGAGACTGATCCGCAAACCCACGTGGTCAAACGTATCTCTCCGCAACGTAGCAGGCTCACCACCGTTGCCCTCAACAACCTTCCCTCGCCATCCCCCCTGGTTTATGGGATGAGCCAACTGGCTAGCCGGCGTCGCCCTTTTAGAGGGATCCCAAGCCAAGGGTTTAGCTGAGCGCGTTGATGGCGTAGTCGATGTAGGTGTTGGCCTCGGTGGCCGCTTGCCCGGTCAGGCCGTGGTTGGCTTTGATGTAGCGCAGGGCTTCGATGAACCAACTGGGGGAGAGTTCAAAAGCGGCGTTGATTTCGCGGATCCCGGCCAACTGATACTCGTCCAGAGGACCGGTGCCACCGGCTACCAAGCAGTAGGTGATGTAGCGCAGGTAGTGGCGCACGTCGCGGGCGCACTTGTCCTTGCCGGCTTGGGTGTGGCACTGCCCACCGGGTTGGGTGGTGTAGGGGAACTTGGCGTAAACCGCTTCGGTGGCACCGCGCACCAGCTCGTCGGCACGGCTGCTCAGAACTCGGGCGGCTTCCATGCTGGCGGCAGCCCGCTGAAAACGGCCATTGATGGCCTGCAATTCGCTGTTGCTCAGGTAGCGCCCTTGGCTGTCGGCAGTGGCGATGGCGTCAACAATTGGGGTTTGCATGATTCAAAACGCTCCTTTACTTAACTCAAGCTCAATGCAAAAAACAAAGCAAAAGATTCAAAGTCTCAACTGCAAAATCGCTGCAAAACAGGTTACTTTTCCAGGGATCCCCTGCCAACCCGAGTTGTCTTAGATCCCAGAGAGGTCTTCACAACTGGATCCGGACACAACAGAAACTTCAGTCCACAAGGGATCAAACCACAGCGGCAGCAGCGCGATCGAAGTAGGATTCGATTTCGGCAATCAGAGCGCTGCAGTCACCCCGGGTGATGCCGTTGGGGTCGTTTACCACAGCCACTGCAGCCTTTTTCATCTTTTGGATACCGTTGGCCACTGAGCTGCCGGGGGTGCCCAAGGCTTGATAGGTTTCCCGCAGGCCGTTCAGGCAGCGCTCGTTCAGCACACTGGCATCTCCGGCTGCCACTGCGTAGGTGATGTAGCGGAGAATAATGTCCATGTCCCGCATACAGGCAGCCACATTGCGGCTGGGGTAGGCAGGCCCACCGGGAGCGTTCAAATTGGGCTCCTCTGCAAACAACTGACGGATGGCATCGGTCACGATCTTGGAGGCATTGCTGGTGAGGCGGTTCACAGCATCCAAACGCTTGTTCCCCTCAGCAATTACCTGCTGGAGAGCGGCAAACTCGTTCTCTCCCAAAAAAGCGCCTTTGGAGTCAGCTTGGGCAACCACTTTGCCAAATACATCGTTCATGGTTTTGAATCTCCCTAGCGAAAGTAAAAGAGGTTATGAATCCACATTCCCTGCAGCGGACAAGAGAGCACCTGCCGGCCAGGAATGCAACACCGCTTGGATCCCCAGTGCCGAGAGGTGCTGTTTAACTCACAGAACCGCCGACGGGATCGAAGCCGATAGAACCAAGATGAGCAAGCGAAGCTCGCTCCCAGATCCAGGCCTTCATCCAAGGGATCGGACTTGGGCTAAGGAGCCTCAGCCGCTGCTGGCAACCTCAACTGGGCAGACGAGAAGAAGCTGGCTCGCCTTGTTTCCAGTCTTTTTCTACCGCGAAGGCAAGAAGCGATGAAATCAAAAAATGTAAATCGGCTTTACCTCGCGCAAAAGGTCTTAGATCGGTTTCCAACCTGCTTCCCATCTCGGATCCCAGGCTGTTCTCCCTGTCCTTCGCGGGAGTAGTTTTTTACAAAAGAGAATGTTTCTTTGCCTAGCTTTACAACATGAACAAAGATGTCAGCCCCGATCGCGGCTTTGCAGCTTGCAAGGGATCCATTTTCAGTATCGGAGCGAACATTCTCATAAAGGATACATAATTTAACACTTGCTGCAATCCTCGGTCGGGCCTGAGGTTGGGGCAAAATCTGAGAAGGTTCCCCTGGCTCTCCGGAGATTTTCGGTACATACCTCTACAGAATTCTCGATGCCCGCTTATGTCTATTGAGTCGGATCGCACTCCTTCCCCAGAGCTGCTGCAGATGGCGCGTTGGCTGGCAGGAGACTTCAGCAACCAAGAGCAAGCCTGGGAAAATCCACCGTTTTTCGCCCAGATCCGGGTGGCCTATCGCCCCTTGCCGGCCCACGTTTTGGGCGGGATCGGCTTTTATGTGGAGCAAGCCTACAGCGGCCATTTGGAGGATCCCTATCGGCAGGCGGTGGTGGAGTTGACTCAGGCGGGCGATGGGATCCTGATTCGCAACTATCGCCCTTTGGAGCCGCAGCGGTGGCGGGGCTGTGCTCGGGAAAGGGCAGACCAACTGAGTCAACTGAGGGCTGCCGATCTGGCCTATCTAGAGGGGTGTGATGTGCAGGTGAAGAGGCAGGGATCCCTCTTTGTCGGCGTGACAGAGCCGGGGTGCCGGTGTTGCGTGGTGCGCAACGGCCAAACCACTTATCTGCAGACCACCTTGCACCTGAGCGAGAGCGAGTTTTGCAGCCATGACCGAGGGATGGATCCCATCACCCACCGACAGGTTTGGGGGGCCCTGGCGGGCGCTTTTCGCTTCCAAAAGGTAGTCGATTGGCAGGCGGAGCTAATGCTGTAGGCTGCAGCCCATCCAGCCCCACAACTCCACAGTTGACAGCGCTATTGCGCACTCTCCCTCAGCCAGCTTTGTGTACACTGTCCTTGGCCGGGATCCAAATCCCCCAGGTTTGAGCGTGCTGTTTACCGGTTGCAACCGGGCTAGGCTCCTTTTAATTCAGTGTGGGTATTCAATGCAGGCGAGGTCGGGCCCAAAGGATGAGCCACGGTCTGGGTGGGCTTGGCACAGCCCTTGGGGAATGGTGATCGCCCTGGTTGGGATCTTGACCTTGCTGCTGCTCGGTGCCGGCTGTTCTGGCCAGGGGGAATCTGCAGCTTCCCCCCCTGCGTTGATCCCTCTCCCACCTCAACCGGGAACCGAGTCGATTCCCATGCCGGTGCGTACCCTGGGCAACAGCCGCTTCAAGCTCCTGGGCCTGACAGTGGGGGTGGCCGGGAGCGGAGCTGAGGTGTTACTGGATACCGGCTCGGCAGGTTTGCGCATCATAGCGACAGCAGCAGGTCGCTTTGGCCTGGAACGGACGGGGATCCCTTCCACTGTGACGTTCGGAGATGGCACGCAATTTATCGGGGTGTTGGCCCGCGCCCCCTTCAGCATAGGAGGGATCCCCAGTCGGGAGCCGGTAACGATTCAGTTGATCGACCGGATCACCTGTGTGGACGCCCTGGTGGCCAGTTGTTCAGAGAACTTGTTTGGAGAAGGGCGGCCCTTCGCCGGGATCCTAGGCACGTCCTTGGATGAGCGCAGCCCCGACCGCGAGCTGTTTAGTCCGCTCACCCGCCTTCCGGGCAATTTCCGCTCTGGGTACATTATTCAAACGGGGGGCTTCAACTCCACCCAGGGCCTGTTCACGGTTGGCCTAACGGCTGCCAACACCGTCGGCTTCAATTTCCGGCAGTTTCCCCAGGTGGGAAGCTTTCCCGACGGCACCCCCATCTGGCGGGATGAGGCTTTACAAGTGGCCTACAGCATCAGCAACACTTCTATTCAAAATGCTCTCAGCCCCACCGTTTTTGACAGTGGTTCTTCCGACATTTTTCTCAACGTCAGGCTGTTGGGGGCAGCTCCCTTCTCCACCTCGACCTTACCCCCTGGGGCAGAGTGGCGAGCGGTATTGGCGGGAGCTTTCGAGTATCGCATTCGAGTTGGCTTTCCCATTACGCCCAGTCGAGATCGGATTTTCGTCAACGGCAACCAGGGGGTGCAACTGTTGGGCATGCCGCTGTTTTTTAATATCGACGTTGCCTTCGATGTTGAGGGCGGGCGGATCGGCTTTCGCGTGCGTTGAGACAAAGTTGTTTTGAACCATCCCAAACGTTAACGTTGGGTTCAATTGCGGAGAAAAACTTGCCATGTTCGGTCGAGCCTTGAAAACCGGGAACAGCACGCCGCGCAGATGGCCTTGGGTTTGGGGACTGCTGTTGTTGTGTTGGTTGGGGCTAGGTGGGCCAGGGTGGGCCGTGAGCTTAGGGGATCCCTTGCCGGAGTGGGCTGAGTCTGTGCAGGTGGGACGACAGCGGCTGCGCGGGGTGGAGCAATACCGCGGCCAGGAACAAATCCGCGCCTATGGCAACGAAGCAGGACGGGTGTTTTGGATTCAAATCAACAGCAGCGCTGACTTGCCCCCGGATTACCGAGACTATTTGGGCGAATACCAACAATTTCTGGTAGAAGCTGTAGAAGTGGTGCCGTTGCGAGCCCGACGGCTGCGCTTCCGCCAGGGAAATCGCAGCGCCGAGTGGCAGGTGGTGGGCATGAGCGGTCGGTTTCAGGCGGAGGCGATCAGCAGAGATTTGGCTCCGCCAGGGTTGTTTGGAGATCCCTCGTGAAGAGCAGGAGAATTAGAGCTTATCCTAGAGATCCTAGAGAGAAACTTGAAACTAGAGTCTGCCAATGAATTTACTCCAGAAGAAAGTTGAGGTTACTCTTAATCGCTTCTTCGTCAAGGAGCTAACTCAAGAAGAGCTCACCTTCTATGAGTATAGTTGCAGGCCAAACCCTCTTCCAGATCTAGGAGAGGAGCAGAGGGCTCTCTCCAAGATTTGTAATCAGCTAGGTGTAATGGCTGTTCGTCTGGGAAATCGCATCATAACCCGAGAAAAAGTTCCGGCCAGTAAACTCAAAACAGAGGAATGGGAGTTGGAAGAGCTTGGTTCTAAGGCTCTAGATTGTACAGACCCTACAGAGAGACAGGCTCTAGAAACTTTCGAGCGCAAGAAACTAGATTGGAGTCTAAGATCTAAGTACAAAAGAACAGAGATTGAGCGATCAACAGGAGGAGGATTGATCTGGTGGGTTACGGGTCTGGAAGGAGTAGAACGGATTGAAGGAGTAAAACCACTTTGCGGAGATGGGTGGGAGGTTCACAGAGGAAGAGAGCTAGACGTTGTTATTAGACAAGATAAGAAGCTCTATCTAGAGATCGACATCCGATACCATTTCTACAGCCCATGGACGCTGCATGAGTGGCTGGAAAATTACCCAGATGTCTCAATTGAAATTGTACGAAACACATACAGGACAAAAAATAATAAATACCCAACTTGGGAGTATCGAGGCATTATTTCCAATCAGTCGCCAAGGGAAGTATGGTTAGCGGAGCTAAACACTAGCTTAGCGGATTATCATGTACAGAAGTACGGAGCAACTCCAGAAGAAGTTGATGGCTCTCTGGTGGTTCAAGTGGTCTCCAGAGAACGCAATTTCAGACAAAAGGCAGAGCCTATCCTTCATCTATCGCGGAGACTGTCGCCTGTTTTAACTTTGGAGATGCTAGCAAGTATAGAAGATCAAAGATGGACTGGCAAAAAAGTTAGCTCCTTGGTTAGCGAGCACATCAGAAAAAGTTTAGAAGAGAGATTGAAAGAGTCTAAAGAGACCGCAAAAACTATTATAGAAAATGTCTACAATATTTCTGACTTTCAGGCTGATCCCCTAAAAGCAGAAGGATACATTATGCCAAGGCCAAGGCTATTGGGGTTTGGTCATAGACAAGTCCAAAACCCCGCGAGAGTTAGGTACCAAGGATGTGCAAGAGTTGGCGAGACAAAGTTTGGACTTCTAAATCTTGACGATAATAAACGTGAGTATCCTACTGAGGTTCGCAAGTGCCTACTTGAAGTAGCTAAAAAGAGCGGAGCAAGAGTTGAAATAGACTTTTACGCAACCCGTCAAGATTTGCCTGAAGGCGACCTTGCTCAACAGAGGTTTTGGCAAAGCTGGGCCGACAAAGGGATCAAAACCGTTCTGGTTGTCATGCCCTTGTCGCCTAATGAGCACAAGCAAAAGATCCGCTTGCAAGCACTTCGAGCAGGAATAGCAACTCAGTTTATGATTCCTGGAGCTGACCCCTACAAAGCTCTAAATGTCGTACTAGGACTTCTGTGTAAAGCTGCGTGGCAACCCGTGTTGCTTGAACCCCTCGATCATCCTGAGTGCTCCGAGCTTACCATTGGTTTTGATGTGGGGACGAATCGAGAGCTTTACTACGGAACCTCTGCCTTCGCGGTACTGGCCAATGGTCAAAGCTTAGGCTGGGAGTTGCCCGATATACAAAGAGGAGAAACTTTTTCCGGCGAGGCAATTTATCAAACCGTGTCCAAGCTCGTCAATAGATTCTACAACAAATTTCATCGATACCCTAGAAAGGTTCTTTTGATGAGGGATGGCTTAGTTCAAAGAGGCGAATTTGATAAAACAATTGAGGAACTAAGAAAAGAAAAGATTGCTGTGGATATTGTTGGAGTGCGCAAAAGTGGCACAGTCAGAATGGGAAGAGAGGAAAAAGGAAGCTATAGAGACGCTGCAATGGGCACTGTCATTTTTGACCATGAACGAAGGTCATTTATGCTCGTAACAAGCCAGCCCATTAAGAAGTCCTCGGTGCCAATTGGCAGCGCAAGACCGCTGCGAGTTGTCCATGAACACGGCAACACTCCTTTGGAAGTTCTGGCTATACAAACTTACCATCTCTCCCAGCTTCATCCCGCCAGTGGTTTTCAAGCCTGTAGGCTTCCTTGGGTATTGCACTTTGCCGACAAAAGCAGTAAAGAGTTCCAGCGCATTGGCAACAGCATTTTTAGTGTGCTGCAGAACATAAACCGAGAGAAGTTGATTGCCGTCTAGCCAAGGGAGGGGATCCCCACCTGCCGGCCTTGCTAGGATTGGGGGGGTGGTTGGTGTTGCGGCTATGGAGATGAATGAGGTCTGGAAGACCTTTCTGAGCAATCCTGTTCCGTTCTGTGGCGGTTTTCTCAGCGGCCTGCTGCGTTTGGATGTGAAGCAAGATCCGCTGCGCAGTTGGCTGGAGTCCCAGGGGCTGAGGGTGGAGGAGCCCCCGCCTTCCGGTCGCTCCGACGGCCCCCAATCCATTTCCATTGAATAGGCGTACTCAATCGGCGGGCAGAGAGTAGGGATCCCTTCCGAACGCTTTCTCTCAGGTGTGGGAAGCGCTCTGATCCGGGCACAAGCAGCGACAAGAAGGGCAGCAAGAGCGGTGTTGCGAGGTGAGCTGATGTTCCCTGAACCCTCCCAATTTAGGAAGCGGCAGGGATCCCTTCGAGGCTGGGGCTATCTCGGCGGGGTGGTGTTCCTGGCAACGGGACTGGTCGGTCTGCCGTCAGGGGATCCAGCCGTGGCCCAATCGGCTCCCTCTTCTCTTGCCAGCCCTAAGCAGGATCCCCAAGCTTGGCTGGAGCGCTACAACGCCGCTCTAGAGCAATTGCCCCCTTTGCCCAACTTGCAATATCGCCAGCAGGTGCGGGTGGAGGGATCCCAAACCTTCACAGCCACGTTGGATGTGCTCTACCGCCGCGACGGCAGTTGGCAGGCTTGGGTAGCCGAAGGGGATCGCATCCGCCTCTTGGATTCGCGCCAATTGGAAGTGGTGAACCAGTCGGATCTGCTGCAGCTGTACTCGGTGTATGTGAGCCGACCGGAAGCCCTCTTGCCCTCGGTGAGCTTTTACTTGAAGGCGGATCCCAGCCGCTACCGCGTCCTCTCCTCAGAACGGGTGGATTTGGCTGGATCCCCTGTCCAGCACTTGCGCCTAGAGCCCATTCAGGAAGGCCAGTTGCGGGAGCTGTGGCTGGATCCGCAGTCGGGGCTGCCGCGGCAGGTGTTGCTGTTTTTGTCGGGGGTGTGGGGGCAGGCCTATGTCCTGATGGGGTTTACGGCGGTGCCAGCTCCCGAGGGAGGGGAGCGCTACTGGCTGCCGGAGAGCACCCGCATCAATTTGGGCTATGGCTTTTGGACCCTGGAGGGCTTGAACCGCCGCGTGTTCAGGGGATCCCTGTCCATCCAGCATGACTACCAGGACTACCGCATTTTGCCAGAAGGGACGCAGTTGCGCTTTTTGCCTTCGCAGCCGCCGGTGGATGCGCCGCCGGTGGTAGCCGGCCTGCCGGGGAGCGCTCCTCAAGCGGAGTTGGGAGATGTGCGGGCCTTGGGAGTGGATGAGCAGGGCAACCAGCAGTTCAGCATTGGCCTGGGCCGGCGCTCCAGCCCGGACAATTCCTTGGAAGACCGAATCGTTGCTTTCAACCTAACCCGACCCACCAGCCGCAACGCCCTGACCCAAATCGATACTTTAGCTCTTTTGCCTCTGGGGAATGGCCAGTTGCCCATCTATCTCTTCCAATTCGACACCGGTCGCCCCCTCTCGCCCCTGCAGGGGGTAGAGCGCCCGCAGGTGGATCCCAATGAGGTCTTCGCTCCCAGGCCGCCTGCCATCAGACTCTTCGGAGATTAGTTCCCCAATGCTGATAGATGCTGCCTATGGGGTGATCCCCATCCTGCCCCGCCCGCCCGCCCAGGAAGCTCCCGGACCCGGCTCTTCGCATTTGTATCTGCTCATCCAGCACCAGAAGGGGCATTGGGCTTTCCCAAAAGGGCACAAGGATGGCTCCGAAAGCGACCTGGAGGCGGCACAGCGAGAATTGCGTGAGGAAACCGGCTTGACCGACTACCAGCTCCTAACCCTGCCCGGCCAGCCTGACCCTCTGACGCTGCAGGAAGCCTACACCTTTACGGATCCCGAGGGGAACCGAGTAGCCAAAACCGTTACCTACTACGTGGCCTTGCTGCCGCCCCAATTTCCTCCCCCTGAGCTACAGGTGCAACCAGAGGAGGTGGCCGCCTACCGCTGGTGCTCCTACCCCGAAGCCTTGGAGCAGATCAGTTTTGAAGAGAGTCGGCAACTGCTGCGCCGCTGCCAAGCCCACCTGGAGCAGCTTTGGAAATTGGAGAAGACCTAAGTTCCGTATTTTTACGGAAGAGGTTTATCGGGGTTACCTTTATCTTGTCTTGCAGGCTTTCCGCGGGAAGTTCCCGAGTAAGAAAGCCAGCAGACAATCTGAGGGCTAGCCTTCACCTTTAGAGATTGGCTGATGAGCAATAGTCATCGATCTCCCCAGGAGGAGAGTTTTTCTGAATACGGATTGAACGCTGAAACTGCCTTTGAGTTCGTGCAGCCTTGGCCGTCTTGTTGGGCTTGGCTCATCTAAAGATCTCGTCTAAAGATCTCGTCTGGGTCAGGGCTGGGCTTGAACTGTATTCTGGAAAGCATTTTTTCACCGGCTTGTGGGGTAGCTAAGACTTCAGTCGTGTCATCAACCTCAGCGCAGGAAATTGTCCGAGCACGTCCTCTCGACCCATGAACCGTCCCCCCGTCTGTACAGAAGTCTCGGCCCATCTGCTGAACGCAGAGGTCAGCTTCACAGGAGTTGTTCGGTATTTCAGTGCCTTGGACAAAGGGGAGGGGCTGGGCACTTGGTCATTGGTGTTTCACCAAGGTCGCCTGGGGTTTGCTCACCACAGCTTGGAGCCCTTGGAGCGCTTGGATCGCCACCTGCGTCGGCTCAGCCATCAAGTCTTTTCTCTGACTCGCCAAAATTGCCTACGCATCCATCGGCAGGTGGAGGCGCTATTGGCTCAGGAGACTGGGCCTCTACCTGCAGACCTTCTGGGGCTGAGTTGGATGGTAACGGAGCAACTGCTGCCTTGGGAAGCTGCGCGCAGGTTGAATGCTTGGATCGGCGAGGAGGTGCTGCAAAATCTGTTGCTGGTTCCAGGGGGCTTTCAGCAGGAGATCATCCCACTGGACAACGTGCCCACCCTGGGCCAGTGGGATGGGGGATCCCTGCTCGACCTGATCCAAAAGCGGCTACGGGCATGGCAATCTTTGGGGCCTGAGATCACCTCCCCCTACCAACGGCCCTACTTTGCCAGCCGGGCCCAGGCAGAACGCCTTCCCGCCGAGCAACAGGAACGGCTAGGCCGGTTACTGAAGGGGTTTAGCTTCCGCCAGTTGAGCGCCCTTCTCGATCAAGACGACCTCCAGATCGCTCGCCGCCTACATCCTCTGGTCAAAGCCGGTATCCTTGTCCTGCGGGATCCCCAGCCCCCCTTTGATCGGCTGCCCAAAACCTACTCGGCCAAGCTTGAGACAGAATCACAGCCCTCAGAAACTCCCACCGTCCCTCTTCACCTGGCCAACGGGCTTGCAGATCTAGGCCCATCTCCCCAGGCCTCGAAAACCTGGATTGTGGCCTGTATTGACGACAGCGAAGCCATGCTCAGCGAGTTGCAGCGGTTGTTGGAAGGGCACAACCTGGTCATTCACACCATCAGCGACTCTTTGAAAGCCCTGATGAAGCTGACCACCCTCAAGCCAGATTTGATCCTGCTGGACGTGGGTATGCCCAACGTGGATGGCTACCAATTGTGCAGCCTCATCCGCAAATCCTCCGTGTTAAAGGATGTGCCGGTGGTGATGGTCACAGGCCACAAAGGTCTGATCGATCGGGTGAAGGCGCGCCTGGCCGGTGCCACCGATTACCTGACCAAGCCCTTTCGGCAGGAAGAATTGCTGCAGATGGTGTTTCGCTATCTCAGCTAGGGATCCCTCTAAAGGTTCGTCGAAAAAGAGATAAGGAGATGTCGATCATGGTGAAAGTTCTTGTGGTGGAAGATGTGGCCTCGGAGCGACAGCTCATCAGCGATTACCTCCGCTCAGAAGGCTATCAGGTGGTAGCGGTGGCCAACGCCCAAGAGGCATTGCAGCAGATCCGCAACGACAAACCCGATGTGGTGCTGACGGACTTGGTCATGGAAGGCATGAGCGGGCTGGAATTGTGCCGCCAAATCAAGAAAAACCCGGAAACCCAAAAGTTGCCCGTTGTGGCCTGTACTTCTAAAAATCAAGAGCTGGACAAACTCTGGGGCATGAAGCAAGGGATCGATCTTTATCTGACCAAGCCTTTTACCCGCGAAGACATTTTGCGGGCCGTGAAATCAGTAGTGCTCAGCCCGAGCTCATGATTTTTGCCACTTCTGTCCTTGCTGAGCTGCGCCTCCAGTTAGGATCCCTGTGATTATCACGAATTGTTCTTAGGAGATGTCTTAGAATTGGCAGAGCGAGAACGGCAATGGCGGTAGCTTTCTCCCCACACAGCCCTACTTCTACCCGTACCGGCGAGCTGTACTTACATCTACAGTTGGGGGTAGACTGTCGGGCCCTTTTGCCCATGGCATTTGCCCAGGAAGCTCTAATTGTTGGCCCGCACCACTTTACCCCTCTCCCCAACCAGCCCGCATGGGTGCTGGGCTTGTTCAACTATCGCAATCGCATTCTCTGGGGACTGGATCTGCCGCAATTTCTCGGCCTAGAGCCCTTGGACTTTGGGCAGCCCGAACACCACTTGGTGGTGATGCGCCCAGAATTTGGGGGCTCTGCATCGCCAGTGCGAACAGGCTTGGGCCTGGCAACCCAACACGTGAAAGGAGTAGCTCGAGTGCCCGCCGAGGAGATCCAACCCTTAACAAAAGCCCAGGCAGCACAAAACAACTTTCGACTGGAGAACTTCTACGACTCTTGCAAAGGGCTGGTGTTGGAAGGGGATGAGCCTCTCTGGGTGCTCGACCCTCTTGCCATTGTCCAAAAGCTCAACTCAGTTGATTCCTCGGCAAACCCTTGATCTTGGCGACCTTTTCCCCGACTTACCCTCACTTAAAGGCAAAATTCTATGGTTTCCTTCCGTCCCCTCTTTCTCAGGCCTGCTCCATCTTCCCGGCCCCAACGCAAAGTCGCGGGATCCCGCCTGGCCCTGGCAATCAGTTTTCCTCTGGGCATCAGCTCCCTGCTGTTTGCCGTCTCTGCCGGCAGCGTAGCCCGCACCTATTTCGAGTTCAAGCCGGCGATCTCGCGGCAGTTCACCCTGCAAAACCTGAGCGATCAGGTGATCTATTTGGATGAAGTCTTGACCATGTCTGCCCGCATGGCCGCTGCCAGCGGGGATCTGTCCTGGGAAGAGCGCTACAACATCCATGTCCCTCAGTTGGATGAGGTGCTGGCGGAGATTCAGCAATTGGATCCCGCCTCTTACGAAGCCTATGCAGCCAAAACCACAGCAGCCAACATCAAGCTGGTGGAGTGGGAAGTGCAGGCTTTTGATCTGATTCGGGCCGGCGAGCAGGAACGGGCTTTCAACTTGCTGCACAGCCCTGAGTACGAAGAGCAAAAGCGCATCTACGCCGAAGGGATCAACCAAACCCTGGAGGCCATTCGCAGCAACATTCAGGCCAGCGTCCAGCTTTACGAGCAAGATCTGCTGCAGGCTTTGATCTTTTCCGGCATCAGCTTCCCGATTCTGCTGCTGAGCTGGGGGATCATTTTGATCCTGGTGCGCAACTTTGTGCGGGAACGCAACGCCACCTACGAGCGACAAGTTTCCGACACCCGACTGGCCCAGCGGTTTGCCGATATTGCCCGGATTCGCCAAGAGCAAGAGCTGATCGATCCCCTAACTGACTTGTTGGGCGAGATGCGCCAGCGCTTCGGTGCCGAACGAGTGGCCTTCTATCGCTTGACCGCTCCCGAAGAGGCGCAGGTTATCGCTGAATCTCACGACAGCCGCCTGCCCGACACCTTGGGCACCCTCCTCCGCAGGATCCCGGCTCCGATCCAGCAGGCTCTCCACGGCGGGCAAGTTTACGCTTTTGGCCCGGTGCCTAGGCCAGATCTGGGCGCCGACTACCTGCAGAGGCTGGCCACAGCCCAACTGAAAGCCGAGATGATAGCGCCGGTGGTGCGTGGCGATGAGCTTTACGGTTTTTTGGCAATAGGCCGCGCCCAAAGCCAGAGCTGGTCTGACGAAGAACAGAAAACCTTGGCAGAGCTGGCCAACCGCCTGGGTCAAGCTTTGGGTAACCTGGGGGCGCTGGAGCAAAAAGCCGTGGCCGCCCAGGAACGGGAGCGGTCGGAAGCGCTGCAAAGAGAGCTGCTGCAGCTTATCAGCGAGGTCACAGAAGCCTCGCGGGGGGATCTCACGGTGCGGGCGCAGCTAACAGCCGGACAAGTTGGCATCATGGCGGACTTTTTCAACGTCATTATCGAGAGCTTGCGCGACATCGTGATTCAAGTGCAGCAGGCCGCCGGTCAAGTCAACCAATCCATTGGTCGTGACGAGGCAGCCATTCGCGAGTTGGCCGAAGCCGCTCTCCGACAGGCCACCCAAATCGAAGAGACCTTGCGCTCTGTCGAGCAAATGACGCTCTCAATCGAGGAGGTAGCCGATAAAGCCCAACAGGCCGCCACCGTTGCCGAATCTGCCGCCGCCACGGCCATCAACAGCAGCTTGACTATGGATCGCACAGTGCAAAACATCCTGCAACTGCGGGAAACGGTGGCCGAAACGGCCAAGAAGGTGAAGCGGCTGGGGGAATCTTCCCAGCAGATTTCCAAGGTGGTGTCCTTGATCAACCAGATTGCGCTGAAAACCAACCTCTTGGCGGTGAACGCCAGTATCGAGGCAGCCCGTGCCGGCGAAGAAGGGCGAGGTTTTGCGGTGGTCGCCGAGGAAGTCGGGGCACTGGCGGCCCAGTCGGCAGAAGCCACCCGCGAGATCGAGCGCATTGTGGAAGGGATCCAACGGGAAACCGGCGAGGTGGTACAGGCGATGGAAACCAGCACCGGCCAGGTGGTGGAGGGAACCCGCTTGGTGGAAGCAGCCAAGCAGAGCCTGGGACAAATTGTGGAAGTCTCGCGGCAGGTGAACCAGCTCTTTCAGGCCATTGCCCGCTCCACCGATGCCCAGGCAGATGCATCTCAAACGGTGCGCCAGTTGATGCAGCAAATCGCCAACATTGCCGCCCAGACGGCGGCAGCCTCGCAGCAGGTGGCCAACTCTCTCCAGGCTACGGTGGCGGTTGCCCGTCAGTTGCAGACTTCTGTGTCCACCTTCAAGGTGGGGGAGGCGGTTTAGCATGGGGCCGAATCCCACTTCCCTCGACCCACGCGAGTGGCAGGTTAGGCTGCAGTTTTTGGACGAAGCCCAGGCTTACCTCGACACCCTGGAGGCAGGGGTGTTGGGCCTGGGATCCCAGAGTTTGGATCGCCCCCGTTTGGATCGCTTGCTGCGGGCTGCTCATTCCATCAAGGGCGGGGCGGCCATGATGGGCTTTCCGGTGCTTAGCGACTTGGCCCATCGCCTGGAAGATGGTTTCAAGATCTTGCAGGTGGATCCCCAAAAAGCCGACCCCGCAGTGGAGCGCAACCTCTTGGCGGCGTTGGATTGCATGCGCCAAATAGCCCAGCAGCACCGCCAGCAGCGGCTTTTGGACGAATCTTGGCTGGCAGAGCGGGTGCAGCCTCTTTTCGATCAATTGCGAGAGCAGTTGGGAGAGTTGCAGCCTGAGGACAACGTCCAAGTCCTGGCAGCAGAGGCCGGGGGCGATATGCGGGTGCTGCTGTTTGCAACCGAGGTGGAGGCCTGTCTGCAGCGGTTGGAAGGTGTGCTGGCCCACCCCGAGCAGCCCTGTTTGCGGGAGGAGTTTCTCATTGCTGCCCAAGAGCTGGGGGCGCTGGGGGAAATGTTGGATCTGCCTGCCTTTGCCACCCTGTGCGGCTCAGTAGTCCAAGCTCTGGAGACGCTGCCGCCAAATGCCAAGGAGCAGGTGTTGCCCGTTGCTCAGGCGGCTTTACAAGCTTGGCGACGCTCGCAGGCCCTGGTGCTGGTCGGTCAGGTCGCTCTTCTCCCCAGCTCCTGGGATCCGGCAGAGCCTCCAGTTTCCCCCCCGCCAGAAGCCCCTCCCCCTGCAATGGCAGGAGCCACCGAGCTGCCGGATTCGATTCCAGCCGGGGCCAAAAGCGCTGCCGAGATGCTACGGGTGCCGGCTCGCCCTCTGGAACAGTTGGGGGAGCTGTTGGGAGAGCTCATAGGGGAGCGCAACCGCTTAAACAGTCGCCTGCAACGGCTGCGGGAGCTGGTCAGCTTGTTCAAACGGCGGGTTCGCACTCTAGAAGAAACCAACAGCCGCCTGCGCAGCAGCTACGACCGCGTCGCTGCCACCGTGCCTGCTTCTGTGCTCTTGAAAAAAGAAGGGGATCCCGGCCTGACCTTGGCCGATACCTTTGACCTCTTGGAGATGGATCGCTATGGAGAGATGCACCTGCTGACCCAAGAGGTGATGGAAACCGTTGTGCAAATTGATGAGGTAACCCACGATATCGACACCACCCTGCAGGAGACCGAAGGCAGCGCCCGCCAGCTCAGCCGCCTCTCCAGGCAAATGCAAACCCGTCTCGACCAGGTGCGCATGCAGCCTCTATCGGATTTGACGGATCGCTTCCCCAGAGCGCTGCGGGAGCTGAGCTTAGCCCATGGCAAGCCCGTGGAGCTGCGGGTCTTGGGGGGATCCACCCTAATCGAGCGCTCGATTTTGGAGGCCTTGGCGGATCCCTTGTTGCACTTGGTGCGCAACGCCTTTGACCACGGCATCGAGGCTCCAGACACCCGCCTGGCCCAGGGCAAGCCGGCCAAGGGCCTCATCGAAATTGCCGCCAGCCAACGGGGCAACCGCACTCTGATCACGGTGCGAGACGATGGGGCAGGGATCTGTCTGGATAAAATCCGGGCCCGCGCCTTGCAGATAGGGTTTTCCGCTGCCGACCTGGCTGAGGCCAGCTCCCAGGAGCTGCTGGAGTTGATCTTCCAGCCGGGCTTCAGCACCGCCGAGCGAGTCAGCGAGCTATCTGGACGGGGAGTGGGTCTAGACGTGGTACGCACCAACCTGCAACGAATTGGCGGCCAGGTGCAGGTGGAATCTTGGCCGGGACGGGGCACGCTGTTTACCCTCACTCTGCCCGTTTCTTTGAGCGTCACCCGCGTGCTGCTGACAGAATGCCAGGGGTTGATGTTGGCTTTTCCGGCCAACGCAGTGGAAGAATTGCTTATCCCCCCGCAGTTGCCTGCCGATTCCTTTCTCTGGGAAGGGGAGCAGATCCCTTTAATTCCTGTGGGCCACTGGTTTCGCTTCGCGCGCTGGCAGCCTCGCCGGGAAATTGACGAGACCCCCCTTCTCGACCGACCTGTGGTGCTGCTGGTGGTAGAAGACAACCGGCCCTATGGCCTGTTGGTGGATCGCTTTTGGCGGGAGCAAGAGGTAACTCTGCGCCCGGTGGAGGGAGGTCTGCCTCTGCCGTCGGGATTCTCCGGCTGTACGGTTTTGGCCGATGGGCGAATCGCTCTTTTCGTGGATCCGCCTGCCCTCTTGAGCTGGCTGCTCGCCCAGCGGGATCAGCCCTGTCAGTCGGCAAGGGATCCCCTTCCCCAGCCCAGGTTTGCCGCCCAGCCCACCCTGCTGGTGGTGGAAGATTCGGTCAACGTGCGCCGCTTCTTGGCCATGACCCTAGAAAGAGCAGGGTTCCGGGTTGAACAGGCTCGCGACGGACAAGAGGCCCTCGAGCACTTGCAGAGAGGAATTCCCATCCGAGCAGTGATTACCGACATTGAAATGCCGCGGCTGGATGGCTTTGGCTTGCTGGCCCAGATTCGTGCCCACCCCCTGTATGACCAGCTTCCCGTGGTCATGCTCACCTCCCGCAGTGGCGAGAAACACCGCCAACTGGCCCAGCGGCTGGGAGCCAGCGCCTACCTCTCCAAGCCCTTCCAGGAACAGGAGCTGATCCAAAAGCTGCGGCAACTGCTGCAACCAGCCTCTTCGGCACCTTCCACCGGCGTTTTGATGGCGAGGTAGTCCATGCCCCTGCTTTCCCCTCTGCGCCTGCGTCGTCTGGCTCGGCAAGAACAACTGAGAAACCGGCAGACCTTGATTACTTTCCAACTGGGCTCCTACTGCTTCGGCCTCCCTGTTGATCGGGCGCGGCGAGTTTTTAGCTGGGCAGAGTTTCAGCTTGCTCAGGAGGGCGGCCCCCAGCTTTTGGATACCGGTCGTTTGTTGCTGGGCCGAGGGATCCCTTTTCAACCGGAAGGGGTTATTCTGTTGCAGCCAGGCAGTTCTGAGGACGGATTGTCCGACCAGATCGACAACCCAGAAACAGGGGCTCTGCCCATTCCCACTCAGCCCCTCCTGCGCCGTCTGCCCTCTTCCCAGTTGCAGCCTCTCCCCAGCCGCTATGCAGCTCAGGCCCGCCAAAGGGGTATTGTGCAGTGGATCCCGCCAGTTGAAGGTCAGCTCCCCCTGTTGGTGTTCGACCCTCATCTCTGGCCTGCCTGTTCTTGAGAAGGGAGAAGGGGCAGTTGCAGCTCTGGATTCTCCACGCGGGTTAGCTCCCAGCGAAAGGGCTCCCCACCCCGTCGCTGCCAATTCAATTGGAAGGGTTGCTCCAGCGCATTCACCTGATCTCGCGTCAGGTTGGCCAAGGGGCCGCCGGATCCCTCGATCACAAACCAGAGAGTGGCCTGTCCTTGGCGACTGGGATCCCCTGGGCCGAGCTGCACCTGCAGCGCTTGGGGTTGGAGGCGCAAGCGAAAAAATTGCCCGAAGATCTCGCGGCTGTAGGCCAGCGCCCGCTGCTTATCCAGGCCCCAACCATCGCTATAGGCCTCAGAGACCAGCATCTCCACCTGATCCCAGTTGCGCTGCTCCACCGCCCGCAGCAATCTCTCCGTGTGGACGCGGATTTGTCGCTCAGGCCGCCCGTATTGCCAAAAGGCTCCCACCCCGATAGCCAAGACGACGGATCCCACCACCCCCCAGCGCAGCCAGGGGGGAAGGGGTGAAGGGGGAGAAGAGACAGAAGCAGACAAGGGATCCCTCTTGGGCAGTAGGGGGATTGCTCCCTCTAGCCTACGGGATCTACATGTGAGAAGATCAAAGCCTGACCCCGAAATCTGTGCAGCCTCTGCCGGTCACAGCACGCTCCCGAAATTTAGCCAACCGGTCATGACCAAGTCCAACGACCGCCTACTGCTGGAGTTTGAGCAGCCTGTCGCCGCCCTAGAACAACGGATTCAGGAAATTCGGGCCTTGGCAGAAGAAAACGACATCGATGCCTCTGAGCAAATTCGCCAATTGGAAGCCAAAGCCGAAGAGCTGCGCCGTGAGATCTTCAGCCAGCTCACGCCGGTAGAACGGCTCCAGGTGGCCCGTCACCCCCGCCGCCCCACCACCCTGGATTACGTACAGACCATCTGTGACGACTGGTTTGAGCTGCACGGGGATCGCCACGGCCAGGACGATCCAGCCATTGTGGGCGGGTTGGCCAAGCTGGGGGATCAGCCGGTGATGATCCTAGGCCACCAAAAGGGTCGCGACACCAAAGACAACATCCACCGCAACTTTGGGATGCCCAATCCCGCCGGCTACCGCAAAGCCCTGCGGCTAATGGAACATGCCCACCGCTTCGGCCTGCCCCTGCTCACCTTCATCGATACGCCGGGGGCTTACCCAGGCGTTAAGGCGGAAGCCGAGGGCCAAGGAGAGGCCATTGCCACCAACCTGCAGACCCTTTTCCGGCTGGAGATCCCCATCATCTGCACTGTCATCGGCGAAGGGGGATCGGGCGGAGCCTTGGCCATTGGGGTGGGCAACCGCATCCTGATGTTCGAGCACGCCGTCTACTCCGTGATCTCGCCGGAAGGCTGCGCGGCTATTCTCTGGAAGGATGCCAAGAAGGCTCCCCAAGCGGCGGCAGCCCTGCGCATTACCGCCCAAGACCTGCTGCAACTGGAGGTGATCGACGAGATCCTGCCAGAGCCGGTTGGCGGCGCCCACCGCGCGCCCTTGGAAGCTGCTCAAACCCTCAAAGAGGCTCTTCTCAGGCATCTCAAGGAACTTTCTAGCCTGAGCGGGCGAGAATTGCGCGAGGAGCGCTACCAAAAGTTTCGCCGCATGGGAGCGTTTCTGGAGCTTTCTGAATAGACTTATGCATCCCTGATTTATAGTCGTTTCAGATTAGGGTGAGACACCTGGGCCATTGATCGCGCCAGCGGGACGGAGTCCTTGAAAAGCCTTTTGGCCCCCTGCATTATTGCTCTGCAACGCCGATGCGACCAACATTTTAGGCGTGGGTGCAGTGTCCTGGTTTGAACTGAAATGACTATATTTGGGCTATATTTGGGGTTTAATTTGGGGTTTATTCGAGGGGAGAGGCCCTTTAGGAGCTGCTCTGGGATGAACTTCCGAAAGCACTCCGCGCCCTCAACCTGACCAAGAGGGGGCTAACTCCTACCAGGTTACCCGATCCCGCAGTTGCTCAATCCGGGCTGGGCCAATGCCATTGACCCGTTGCAGATCCTCCAAAGAGGAGAAGGGGCGGGCCTCGATAATGCGCTGCGCCAGGGCGGGGCCAATGCCGGGCAACTGTTCCAGCTCCGCCGCCGTGGCCGTATTCAGGTTAACGCGAGGGGATCCCCCAGGAGACGCCACCGGAAAAGCAACCGACGGGGAAGGGGATCCCGCCTCAGGAGGAAGAACGACCTCGACTTCCAGCAGCTCCGGCTCAGGTAGGGAAGCCGCAGCAGGGACAGGATTGGGGCAGCGACGGGATCCCTCTTCTGCCTGTTGTTGCAGGCGGCGGCTGGGGCCAAAGCGGGCATCGGCAATGAGCCGGTCGAACTCCCGCACAAAGTGATCCACCACTCGGCTATTGCGGATGATCAGGAGGTTTTCATCGTTGACGTGATTGGCGGCCATCGACCAGTTGTGGGATCCGGTGATCACGGTGGCGTTGGCGGTGCCAGGATCGACGAGGGCAAACTTGTGGTGTAGCTTGTCCCCCAGGGCCAGGTTGGGTGTCCCCACCGATTGGGCGGGCGTTGTCCAGGGCAGGCGGGCTGGATCCACGGTACAGTCTTCGCCGGGCAGCAGGAGCCCCCACATCTCCAGGGTGCGGCTGTAGTCTCGGAAGGCAAAACCGGGGTCGAACACCCCGCGGATTTCTACGTTGCGCTCCTGGCGCAGTTGCCTGAGTTGGTTGGCAATGCCCGGATCCGTAAAGACGAACAGAGCCAGATCCACCTGTTGCCGGGCTTGGGCCAGGGTGGCGGCAATAATGCCGTTGGAGGTGGCTTCGTAGGGCAGGGAGCGACTGGCAGGAGAAAAGTGAACCCTCACAATGGCATCGTCAATGTACACCGTTTCCAGGGGACGCTTGAGCTTTTGCACGCCGAAGCGGCTATCGGTCAAGCCACCGGGGCCATCGCCCCACATGAGATCGAATTCCTCGGTGTAGAGGCGGGCCAGCTCCGGGCTGTCCAGCAGCAGCAGATGGTTGGCATTGCCGACACTGCCAGGCGCATCAAAGTCCCCGTGAATATCAGAGAGGGTGAAATTGGCCGAGCCGGTCAAGACTTTCTGCCCGTCGATCACCACAAATTTGTGGTGCATCAGGCCACTGCCCTTGGAACCATCGGCGGTATCGTCCAGCCAGGGCACCTGGCCTCCATCCAGCAAGGCGTACACATCCCGCGTGGCGACCTCCTCAGCCGAAAACCGTCCATCCCGGTTCACATCCACCAGGTTGCGGTACTCCTCGAACTTGCTGCGGCTGCGCTCGTCCAGCGCCCGCACTTGGTCAGGGGTGAGTTGGTGCCAGGCCCGCACGTAGGTGTTTTCGGTAATGAAGCGCACCGGGATCCCGGCCTGTCGTCGCTCCACTAGGGCTTGGGCAATGAGCGGTAGGTTCAGCTCTTTCACGGCAATATCCACCGACTGACGAGCGGAGCGAATCTGGGAAATGATCAACTCTTCCAGGTTGTAGCCGTAGCGGCGGATCTGGCGGTAGGGATCCCGATAGGTGCTCTCGCGGCTTTGGTTGAACACCACCCGGATACGGGGGTGCTGCGGCAGAGGGGCCAGGGTGGGCAGCTCCGGCTCTTGGGGGTAGGGTCTGGGCCGAGGACCCACCCAGTAGCCGATCAAGACCAGAACGAGAAGCAGAGCAACCCAGGGCAGCCAGCGGCGGAGTTGCCGCAACCACGACGGGATCCCGTTCATGGCCTTTCTCCTCTCCAGCAATCACACCCCCAGGATACCGAACTTTATCGCAGCCACTTCTACGCGAAGGCGATCCCTGCTCTGCTCTACAGCTAACCGTGCGAGAGCGGCTGCTACCCCTAAGATGATGACAAATGTTTTAGAGTATTAACTTTTGTTATGAACTACAAAGCCCTCACCCTTGGGCTGACGGCGGCTGCTTGCTTAGCCTTGGTAGGCTGTGCCAGTTCCAGCAGCGATACGGCCATTGCCCCGCCGACGCCTACCCCAACTCTCTCTCCCAGCCCTACGCCGCTGCCCAACCTCGTCGCCGTTGCCGCCGCCAACCCCGACTTCAGTACCTTGGTGACGGCCCTGCAGGCAGCGGGCTTGGTGGGGACTTTGCAGCGGGAAGGTCCCTTCACGGTATTCGCTCCCACCAATGCTGCTTTTGCCGCTTTGCCCCCTGGCACGGTGGAATCTTTGCTGCGACCTGAGAACCGGGCAGAGCTGGTGCGCATTCTCACTTACCACGTGGTTCCTGGCTTGGCTCCTTCCAGTGCCCTCAGATCCGGCCAGCAGGTAACGACTTTGCAGGGATCCCCCGTCACCGTCACGCTTCTTGAGGGCGGACGGATTCGCATCAACAACGCCAACGTGATCGCCGCGGATATTCAAGCTTCCAACGGCATCATCCACGTCATCGACACCGTCTTGATCCCGCCTCGCTAGGGGTTTCGGGCATCATAGGATAAAGTCAAGTTCGGCGGTTGACCGAGGAGGCCCGGCGTGGAAAGGCCGAAGTGGGTAGCCATTGTTACAGGAATCCTGGCCATTACTCTGGGGGTGGGCTACTTGCTGCTGGTGCAGCTATTGGACTATCGCGGCGGCCAATTTTTGCCGGCACCACTGGATCCGCCAGGGATTCTGGGAGAGGGACTTAGGCTTTTGTTGGGGATCCCTGGCTCATTTGGCCGGTTGAGCTGAGGGTGTTTTTGACTTCCTGCTTCCCCTTCCTCTTTTACTTGCGGGTGGCTGATCCCCAGCAAAACTCTTGACAAAATTGTATGCTCAGCTACAGCAAGCCCTATGCTGGAGAAGCGGTTGCAGATTCAGTTGACAGCGGGGGCTGTCCTCTGGGATGACCGGTCGATTTTGGCTTTTTGATCTGGAGATCTGGGCAGGCTGTGGGTTGGGATGGTGCTGTCGCGCTCCACTTGGGTGTGGTTGTGGGCAGGGCTGGGTTTGGCGGCCCTGAGCCAATATCTGCAATGGGTTAGCGGGATCTACAGCTTCGTGGCTCCCCACTCCGAGCCTCTTGCGGATCTGGTGGTGGGCGCCATCCTTGGGGGGACAGCAGCAGCAGGTCTGGCAGCGCGCCATTGGTGGCAGCAGGCTCGCCGACGGCAAAGTGCTCCAAGTCAGCGGACACAACCGCTGCGGCGGGTTAAGTTAACTCGGAATCAGGTGCAAGCCGATCTGGAAGATGCCGATCGCCTGATCCAGAAGCTGCAGAATGACATCAGTCGCCGTGCCCTGCGTGCCAAGCTGCAAGAGATCAATCAGCGGCTTAACCAGGAGGAATTGCATCTGGTGGTGTTCGGCACCAGTTCCGCCGGCAAGACCTCGTTGATCAATGCCTTGATGGGCCGACCAGTGGGCGAAACAGCCCCCACCCTGGGCACCACCCAGCAGGGATCCATCCACACCTACCAATTGGAGGGCTTGAACAGCCCCATTTCCCTCACTGACACACCTGGGCTGCTGACGATTGGAGGGGCAGGGGAAGCGGAAGCCCGCGCCTTAGCCCAGAAAGCCGATCTGCTGATCTTGGTGGTGGCCGGGGATCTGCTGGCTTCGGAATATGCCGAAATGCTGGAGCTGGCCCGGCTGGGCAAATCCACCATCCTGGCCCTCAACAAAACCGATCAGATGCTGCCGGAGGATGTGGAGACCATCTTGACCCATTTGCGCCGGCGCACTGCCGGTGTGATCCCCGCCGAACAGGTGGTGGCCATCGCCGCCGATCCAGAACCCCTGAAGGTTCGCTACTACTCCGAAGATGGCTCTGTGCGGGAAACTTGGGAGCCGCAGCCCCCCGATACGGAGGCCCTCATCCAACAGATGGCTCAACTGCTGCAGCAGAAGGGATCCCACCTGCGCTTGGCCAATGCTCTGTTGCAAACCCGAACCTTGACCGAAGCTGCCCAACAGGCCCTACAGGAGGAGCGCTGCCAGCAGGGTCGTCAGATCGTGGAACGGATGCAGTGGGCCACCGCTGCTGCCCTGGCGGCAACCCCTCTTCCTGCTTTGGATGTGCTGGCAGGAGTAGCCATTCAGGCACGCATGATCGGGGAACTGCACCAGGTGTTTGACCGACGCATTACCTTGCGCCGGGCCCAGCAAATTGCCCAGAGTTTGGCGCAAATGGTGGTGCAACTGGGGGGGCTGGAGCTGGCTACTCAGGCTTTGGGCTCTCTGCTCAAGGCCAGCCCCTTGATGGTGATGGGGATCCCCCTGCAGGCAGTGACGGGGGCCTATCTGACACGGGTGGCGGGGCTCAGTTACCTAGAGTGGCTGTCTTCCGGGGATCCCTGGCAAGAGGAAATCCTGCAAGAGCGGATTAGGCAGCAGCTCCAAAACCGTCATCCTCTGGCCTTTCTCACCCAACTGGCCCGCCAAGCCCATTCCAACAGCTAGTCGAAGCATCCATCTTTTCGCCGCCACAGGCCCAACCTATCCCGTTCTCCGCCCGCTGCGGAAAATCCATTACACTGAGTACAGCTTTTTCTAACTTAACTTTGTAGAAGTTCTGTAGATTAGCAGGCTCCAGGTCACACAAGAGAGAACATTTGTACCAGCCATACTCAGTGTTGCCGGAAAAAGTTGCACAATTTGTTAATCACAAGTCAAGCCCAGTCCATCATTTTGTAGTCTGCTGCCCTAAACTGGCTCCGTTTGCGCCTTATGTCTTCCATCAACCCGACCTTGCCCATTCAGTGGATCGACGCGGATTCGGGAGAGGTGGTGGAAGAATGCCCTTGGGAGAGCAGTCCCCATCCGGGCACCTACGTCCAACTGGCAGAGCAGCACTACCTGGTTCTGGAAAAGCGTCATTCCTACCGGCTCCGGCAAGGCAAATACCACCTGTGTGGGATCCGCGCCCTGGTGCGTTCGGTCACCCCACCTCAGGAAGTGGGAAGGTTCCTGGGGGATCCCTCCTGTCGGTTTAATGCTCACTCGCCCTTGCTGCGTTGTGCCGTCAACCCCAGCGGGCCCTGTCAGGGCTGCCCCCACTACGAGTCGGCCCCGCGTTGCTAGCCCTCCAGCTCCAGAGCCAACACCTGGGTCAGCGCACGGTTGGTCTTTTCGCGAAACTCGGCCACGCTCACCCGTCCCAGCAAATACACGGCCAGCAACATCACCGCTGCCTCCACCCCAAAGACGGTGGCATAGGCAAGCACTGAAGAAGTGGGGAAGAGAATGCGCCCCAAATCGAGCAAAGCCCCGCCGAGCAAGGTGGAAACCGCCTGGGACATGGCCTGGGCCAGACCCCAAGCCCCGATAAAGGTGCCTGCCGTCTCCGCTGCCGTCAAGTCCAACATGAGGGTAATGGCGCCATTGGTGGTGATCCCAGAAGCCAAACCAAACAGGATCATACACAGCTGCAGCAGCCGTGGATTGCCTGTAAACCCTGATGCAATGGTCAGCCCAAAAGAGATGGCCACCAGCAGACAGCCCAGACGGGCCGTTGTCTGTTTGCCCAGCTTGGGCACAATGAAAAATCCGGTCAGCACAATCCCTGCCAAAATACCCAGGCTCCAAAAGGCATTGAGCTGGGTGCTCTGGGCCACCGTCATGCCAAACACCTCGCCGCCGTAGGGTTCTAGGATCGGCTGTTGGATAAACAGGCCCATGGTCATCAACACCAAGAAGCCGAAAAAGATCAGGGTTTGGCGGCTGGCGGTCAGCACCTTGATGGCCGTGCCAAGGGTGATTTGGTCTTCCCGTCCGGCCAGGGTGGAACGGGATCCGTAGCGGGAATAGCGCTTTTCCACCCCCCAGGTGGCAACCACCCCCAGCAGGATCACCACGGCTGGAATGATGATGAAGAGGCGATTAATGGTGCTCTGCAGGTTGTCCGGATCCAAGCCCCGCAGCAGAACTGCCGAGCCAATGGCCCCGCCGGCAATCCCCACCATCAACATAGACCAGACGATCCCCACCAACTTAGAGCGGTTGTCCTCGTCTGACACATCCACCAGCAAAGCCGCAAAAGGCGTGGAGCAGGCGCTGAGGCAGAGACCATAGAGGGCAAACATCAAACAGGCCAAGCCTACCCAGCCATAGGTGGCTCCAGACCAACCCGTGGCCGCAAAGCTCTCCCCCAAACCCCACACCACCTGCACCCCCAGGAAGATGCAGACCGCAAACAGCACCGATCCCAGACGCACATAGCCGGTGCGATGCAGGCCAAACAGGGGCTTGGCATCCGAGAGCTGCCCAAACCAAACCCGAGCCGGGGAGACCAACTGGTGCATGGCTAGGGATCCCCCCACCACCGTTGCCGGGATGGCCAGCAGATCCGTGTCGATCATGACGCGGTTCAGCACTCCCAGAGTGAGCAGCGACATCATTCCCAAGCCCATTTGAAACAGGCCCAGGCGGAACATGACATGCAGCGGCAAGGGCTGAACCTGCGCCTGAGGCTCTGGAGAAGTTGAAGTTACAGAAGCGTTGACCTCGGGATCCCGGCGGATATTGGCCATGATCTGGAATGATTCGAAAGGGTGCTACAGCCTTTTATCGTAGCCCAGGCAGCCTGGGATCCCGGCAAAAGCATGGGGTTGCCAAAAGTGAAACCGCCACGTCCTCTCCCCTTTTGGGAGCTATTGTCAGGGTATAGTCCCCCAATTTCCAATCCTCAGGAATATTGCTATACGCGCCCCCATCCCCTGGCTGCTGAGTTCACTGAGCTGGGTGGGCATTTCCCTGGCCGCTCCGCCGATGGTGTCTACTTCTCAGGCAACCCCTATGGATTTTCCCCTCCACCAGTCCCTTTCTTCCCCCTCGCCTTCAGAGTGGGCAGAGTACTTGGCCTACAGGCAGGTGATTGACCAGACGATTTCCATGACCTGGGATCCGCAAGCGCGAGCCTTGGCAAAGCAGTATGGGCTGGATATCGTCAACATCACCTGGGAAGATACCGGACGCCACAAGGGATCTGCCCTTGGCCCCAACATCAGCGACATGACCATCCAGGTACACCAGCTCAACCCCAGAACGGGTCACTACGAGCTGAGCTTGATGCCGGTGATCCGCTACCCCAACTTTGCCGATCTGTCTGCCGACCTGCCCCTCGATAGCCTACAGGTGCTGGTGGGCAACGAAAAAGGAAAACCCCTGCAACCCGTGTCGCTGCGAGAGCTGCTGGGGAATCTGCGCCGCTACTTACATGATCCCGGCTCTTGGGCCGGCAACCGGAACTCCCTGCTGGCTCCACGGGATAGCCATGTGTTGGTGAGCGCCCAAGCTGCCTTTTTGCCCATCCCTGCCGGGGGCTCTGCCCAATTCAACCCGGTGTTGTTCAACTACCAATCCTATCCCGGTAACCCAGCCGTGCTGGCAATCTTGGCCACCCGCGAGGGCACCAGCATTACGGTGATCGAGAACCGCACCGAAGATAGGGTGGGCGGGGCTATTTGGGGCCAGCGCCTTTTCTTCAATCAAAACGGTGAACGGGCCAGCCTCACCGGGCAGCGCCTCAGCGATTTTCGGGCCGAGCAAGCCGCCAACCCAACCCCCGGAGATCCCCATTCGGCGGAAGTAGCAGAAGAAGCCCTGAACCTGGTGATGGTGATCCAAGTACCTCTCCAGCAGCGGCAGCCGCCGCGAAGGGAAGTTGAGGATATCTCTGTCAATTTCGGACCCGCAGCCGACCTGGCCGGCCTCAGCAATGTAGAAGCCGCTGTCATCGGACATGGAGAGGTAGAGGGCCCCTTCACCGAGATCAACAACCTGGACATCGAGCGGGATCCCCGCTTTCCCATTCGGGTCACGGTCCAGTTCTACAAAGCCACCGACAATGGCGTGGTCTCCGCCGAGGACATGGCCCAAATCCACCATCAAATTGCCCGCGTCTACCGAGAGGCCGATTACGTAGGCAGCTTGGTGATTCAGGGGGATACAGGCCGACCTACGGAGTACGACCGCGATGCAGAGACAGAGCGCCCCTTTCCCTTTCCTGGGTGGCCGTGGCGTTAGGGCCTGCTGCGCATTCTTCCCACAACCTGCAAGCGAGGGGCAGCATCTTCTCGCCCTAGAGTTTCTCTACTACACTGACAACTGACCTGGTGCCAAGAGGAGGGGGTGTCGGCCCGATATCCTCGGCAAGGTCTGGGTCTGTAGAGGCGGTTGCCAAAGTATCCTCTTTTGAGGCGGAGGTGCTTGCCTGTACCAGCTCTTGCCCAAGGCAGTGGGGAGCTTTTCCTGCAACACTATGGCTGACGCAGTTCCCGTTCGGCGCTACGACCTGTTTGTGCAGGCTTCCCGGCTGCTGCAGCGCTACCGGCAGCTCACGCCGGAACTCCGTCCCATAGGGCTAGAGGTGGCTCTGGCCATCCAATATCACCGTGCTCAGGCCGGATCGGGATCTCTGCTGCCTTGGGTGGGATCCCCTCGCGGACTGCCCTTGCAGCAAGTGGCCCAGCGCATTTGCGACCCGTTTTACAGCAAAACCCACCCTCTTTTACCGACCTTGCCCGAAACCGGCGAGCCTTTGGTGTGGCCTCTGTTCAACCAGGGGGAAAACGGTTTGATCCGGCCCCTGGCCCCGAGCAAAGTGGGCGGGAAACTGGCGGAACGGCGCTGGCTCAAAGCCTGCAACAGCCAGGAAGGGATCGGCTGTCATGCCTTGGCGGCCCACTTGTGGCAAGACGAGCGCTTTTTGGCCGAAGACCGGGATCTCTGTCCTTTCCGCCTTTATGATGGGCGCTACCCCTTGAGCGTGGATCAAGGGCGACAGACTTGCGGCTTTGACGATCACCCCTGTGGCTGGCAGCCGGGACACCCCAAAATGTTGCAGGTGGTGGGCAAAGGCAAACAGGCCGAGATCCTGCTCCCCCACTGGACGGATGACATGTGGGCGATGCTCATTCCCTCCCATCGTCCGCTGCCGATTTACCCGCTCTTGGTGATGCTTTACTTTGGCCAGGAAACTTTGCAAAAGGGGCGGAGCAGCCTCTCCATCGAGCAATTTCGTCTGGATTTTCAGTTTAGCCAGTCTCAACTGCGCCTGTTGTTCGACACCCACCCTGAGCACCCCTTGAATCGACACCTGCTTACCTGGGCTCAGCAGCCAGAGGTGGAGTGGGGATCCACAGAACTCTTGCCCCAGATGCCGCCCCTCCTGCATCAACCTGCCGGGGGCAAGGTGGTCTTGGATCCCGATGAGCCGCCCCAGTTCCGTAGCAGTGGGATCCCTCACAGCGCCGGGACAGACCCGCTGATGGCAGAACGCCGCCGTCGCCGTCAGTTGGAGCGCAGCGAACGCCACAACGAGATCTTGCACCAGTTTCGCCGCTGGTTCCGCCTGGCAGGATTGGAAGTCCGGGAGGATCAGCATACCTTTGACTTTTTGGCCGTGGCGGACGGGCATCTGCTTTTGGCCGAAGTGAAGCTCCTGCACCACAAGGATGCGGCAGAGGCTTTGCAGGAAGTGGTGGGACAGTTGCTCTACTATGAGCGCTTTGCCCTCGGCCCTTGGATCGAGCAGGGCTTTTCCGTCCAGAAGGCCGCCGTTTTCGATGGACCGCCGCCGGATCCCTATGTGCGATTTCTAGAAGACCTGGGCATTGCCACCTACTGGATCAACGAGCAGCAGATGATCGATGGGCCGGAAAACTCTTTGCGTCTGCTGCGCCAGATGGGGGTGCGGGTACGACCGGATCCCGAATTGGGGGATTAGGGGAAAAAGCCTGCCCATGTTCTCCCCTGAGTTTTGACTCAGGCGGGGGTAACTTCTTGTCTTCTTAAGCGTACCTTAACTGCCCCTTTACTCAGATTCCTTCCTGAAGATGGTGTCCATATAGACGGTAAAAATACGGGATCCTTTGAAGTTTCGGGAGGAGTGAAGCAGATGTGGTCTAGGGTTACTTCGCGTCGTGTTGCCCAATCAATTGCGGTGCTAGTTTTTGGTTTGGTGCTTTTGGTTTCTCTGCAAGGGTGCGGCTCCAGAAGAACTCTTTTGCCAAAACTTACACCTGTGCCAGCACCGACCCCGACTTCAACACCCACAGCCACGCCAACACCGACGCCCACACCGACCCCGACTTCAACACCCACAGCCACGCCAACACCGACGCCCACGCCGGGAGGCTGTGATCCCAACGCCAACCTGATCCCAGTTGGCACTGTCCAGGGCACTGGCTTCACTTCCCCTCTGGTGAACCAAACAGTCACGGTTTCTGGAATCGTAGTAGGAGACTTTGAAAATGAGGGGGTGGCTGGCCAAACCTATCTCCAGGGCTACTACCTACAAGATGATGGTGACGGGAATCCCGCCACATCAGATGGCATCTTCGTTTTCAGTGGCACAGCTAATAACGTCAGGCTTGGGGATAGGGTTCAGGTGACCGGAACGGTTGCTGAGTTCCGCCAGCAAACCCAGCTCTCCAACGTCACCAGCTTTACTGTCTGTAGCTCTGACAATCCGTTGCCGGCCCCAGTGCAGATCTCTCTACCGCTGACTGCGGAGCAAAGGGAAGCTCTGGAAGGAATGCTGGTCACATTTGGAAATCAGCCCCTGTTTGTAACCGACTCCTTCTTGCTGGGACGCCACGGGGAGCTGAGTGTGGCCACAGAGCGGTTGTTCACTCCTACGCAAATTGCGGCTCCCAGCCAGGCAGCTGCCATTCAAGCGGAAAACGACCGAAAGCGGATTCGCATTGATGACCGGCTGCTCACCCAAAACCCAGATCCGGTTATCTACCCCACTCCGGGTGGCCTGAGCGCGGCTAACACTGTGCGCGGCGGCGATCGCGTCAGCAACATCACCGGGATCATGACCCAGTTGCGAGGCCGGAATGTCAGTGGCGATGTGGATGCGACCATCGACTACCGTATCCACCCCAATGATCCCAACAACTTGCCCAGGTTTACAGCCACCAACCCTCGCCCGCAAAACCCACCCTCAGTAGGGGGCTCCCTGAGGGTAGCTAGCTTTAACCTGTTCAACTACTTCAACACCTTCGGCAACGCCTGCTTCCCCAATAACTCCTCCTGTCGGGGAGCCAGCAACGCCACCGAGTTCACCCGCCAGCGGGATAAGCTCATCGAGGCTATTCGCCGCATGGATGCCGATATCGTAGGCCTCAACGAGTTAGAAAACGATGGATACGGTTCGAATAGTTCCATTCAGGATTTGGTGAACGGGCTCAACCAGGTCATGGGGGCAGGAACCTACGCCTTTGTGAATGTTGGAGTGCCCAACCTGGGCGGCGATGCCATCACCAACGGCTTTATCTACAAGCCAGCTACGGTTGAAATTGCCCCCGGCACTAACCCGGCCTTCCTGGACACAGGGGAATTCACCCAAGGCCCCGGACGCTTCCATCGTCCTCCTCTGGCTGTAACCTTCCGGCAGCGGAGCAACAACGCCACCTTCACTGTTGTGGTCAACCACTTCAAGTCCAAGGTTTCTCCCTGCGATCCTATTGACAACGATCCCTTCCAAGGCAATTGCAACGGCAACCGCACCCGGGCCGCTCAGCAACTCTTGAGCTGGCTCGCCACCAATCCAACTGGCTCCACCGATCCGGATGTGTTGATTATGGGGGATCTCAACTCCTACGCTATGGAGGATCCGATCAAAACTCTGGAGGCGGGCGGGTTCACCAACCTCAATGGCCCCAACAGCTACTCCTTTAGCTTCCAAGGACAGTGGGGATCTCTGGATCATGCCCTGGCCAACAGCAGTCTGAGACCCCAAGTTACAGGCTCAGCTAAGTGGCACATCAACGCTGATGAGCCCGTGAGCTTGGACTACACCCTGAGCTTCAAGAGTCCCTCTCAGCAGAGCCTATTCTACGCCAGCGATCCCTTCCGCTCTTCCGACCACGATCCGGTGCTCGTTGGCTTGAACCTGACTCCGGCCCCAACACCGACGCCGACGCCCACACCGACACCAACTCCTCCTTCCGTTAACCTGCCTTTGACTGAAGGCTTTGATAACTGCAACCCTGCTCCAGCCGGCTGGCAGATTGTGGATGTGGACGGCGACACCAGTCGTTCCTGGCGTTGTGTCAACTCCCTTGCCGAGGCCAACGCTTTCAACGGTCAGCAACCGGGTAATGACTGGCTGATCACTCCTCCTCTGAACCTGGCTTCCGTCAGCAACCCAGTTCTGACCTTCCGCAATCAGAGTTCTTTTAGCGATAACGGCCTTCCTCCTTCGCAACAACTAAGCGTTCTTTACTCCACCAACTACAGCGGTGCAGGCACTCCAGCGGCAGTGAATGCAGCCACTTGGACTGCTCTGACGATTCCCACTCTCTCTACGGGCAGCTTCGTCGACTCCGGCCCGATTTCTCTGGCTGGGATCCAGCCTTCCAACCGTGTTTACATTGCCTTCCGCTATCGCTCTTCTGGTACAGCTTCCGGCTCGGCCACTCGCTGGCGGGTGGATAGTGTCAACATCTCCGGGAACTAGGTGTGGGATCCTAGTGCCAACCTGAGTTTGATTGGCAGTGGCTGGGAAAGTGGATCTGCTTCCTCAGCCGTAACGCTCTCCTATGTGGTCTTGGCCGGGATCCACCGTTGCTCAGCGGGTTTCGAGCAGAGGGATTGACTTTTGGAGCACGGACTAAAGGGAGAGGAGCCGGGGGTGGTTGCCTTTGGCGGCACGGAGCGCTTAAGACACTTCGGGAGAAAAATGGTTGAGGATCCGGGGGGATTGCAATGTCCTCGTCTCAATCGAAATGACCTCATTATGGGATCCCCACCTGGGCGCAGATTTGCCCCTGTCGGTCGAACAACGTCACCGCCAACAGCAGGGATCGACCGGCATACTTTTGCACATAGCCTGTGGCTCGCTCCAGGATTTGGCGAGCCAACTCCTGCATCACGGGTGCTGCCCAGCCAAGGCCATCCAGATGGTGCACCGCTGCCTCTACTGTCCGCAACTCCAGCACTTGCCGTGCCTGTTCTGCCGTTCCCCCACGCCGGATCAGGGCTGCCGCCAGAATTTCCAAGCGGGCATCGGCCACGTGGCTGGAAGTGGTGAAGATCCCCCCTGCCAGCTTGATCAGCTTGCCGTGGTAGCCGATCAAATGAATGGACTCCGCCCCCCGCAGCGCCGCTTCCACCAGCAACGGCCCTATCCAATTGGCTACTCGCAGGATCTGGTCTTCCGGGATCCCTTGCCCCAGCGCCACCTGCTGCCCATGGCTGCCCACGCAAAAGATCAAATGCTTGTGCCGCTCCAACTTTTGTTGCAGCTCTTGGCGGGCTTGCTCTAAGCTCTCAACACTTGAGGAAGGCTCCACCTCCGCCCGCGTTCCCAACAGGGCCAGCCCTTCCAGCACCCCAAAAGCGGCATTGGAGGTGCGCTCCGCCAGCAGCTTTCCTTCAGGCAAGATAATGCGAACCCGCAACCGGCAATCGGGGGGGATCCCGGGCAAAAGATTGATCTCAAACAAACGGCGGGCATAGGCATAAATGGCCGGGCTGCCATCGGTGCGTCGCCCCAGCCCTTCCCCGGCTTCCAAGATCAAGGGGGAATCCTCGGGATCCCTCTCCTCCAACCTCACCCAAGCCCAGACCGGTGTGTCGCGGGTGAGATCCAGGTGGGGGCCGGGATCCGAGCGGGTAATGGCCAGAGCTGTTGTCTTCTCCAAGGCAGCTACCTGCTCCACCGGGATCCGGATCCAAGCCTCAAGGGACTGGGGCTCAGCCTGCACCGCAATCGCCAAGCGCCCCCCTTCCTTCTCCAAAGGGATCCCCAGAAGGTGGTGAAGAGCAGCTCTGGCCGAAGCAACGGCGAAAACCGGCAAGGTATAGCCCCGCGGTCGGGATCCCTGAACAGCATCCTGCATCTGCACAGCTTTTTGCTTCGGAAATGGATGACCGGAAAACCAAAATCTCCGGAAAATGCACACCTCAATTGTGGCTTGTGAGAGAACCCAGGAGTTTCGGGGAACACCTCCCGGAAGCAATCGTTAAATGATCTGGGGGAAGAAGAGGGGATCCGAAATTTGCCTTTTTCAATGAAGGTAGTCGAAAACTGGGGCAGCTATGAGCGAAGCAGTGCAGCACTACCTTGAGCGTCTGGAGTCGCAAATACAGGAGCTAAAAGCTGCCATCGAGCGGATGCCCGAGCAGGTGGTGGCCGTTCTCCTGGCTACCCAGGAAGCCAAAAAAAACACCCCCACCCCCTCCCGTTACAGCGTTCTAATCTCAGACTTGGTGGAAGATGGCAGCCACAACTTCCTGCTGGATGATGAACCCACCGTGGTGAGCAACCGCAGCATGGGGCATGAGCTGGCCCCCGAAGCCCAAATACAGCGCCTGAGTGCCCAGTTAACCGCTGCCTACAACCGCATTGCCGCCCTTGAGGAGCAGCTCTTGGCCCAGCGCTTGCAACACTAGACTAAACCACTAAACTGACACTCATCTAGCAAGGCTTCAGCGGGGGGCAGCAGAGGGCTTGCCTTTGCGTTGCACATCCTGCATCTGGAAGCCGTGTTTGCGCAGCTCTTGATCCAGCACCAGCTCGTTTTCCACGTGATCCACAAACAACACGCCGTTGAGGTGGTCGATTTCGTGCTGGATCACCCGCGCCAGCAAATCGTCCGCTCGAAGGGTGCGGGGCCGCCCCGTTTCATCCTTGAACGAAACCACAATCCCTTCTGGGCGCATGACCTCGCAGAATACCCCCGGAATGCTCAGGCAACCCTCCTGCCCGGCAACGGCCTCGCCAATGTACTCGCGAATCTCCGGGTTGATCAGCACCAGGGGTGGCACCTCCGGCTTATCGGGATAGAGATCTACCACAATCATGCGCTTAGGAATGCCAACTTGCGGAGCCGCCAGACCAATCCCATCGAAGCTGTACATGGTCTGTAGCATGTCCCGGGCAAGCTGGCGGATCTCCTCATTGACCTGGCTAACGCGCTTGGCCGGCTGCCGCAGCACCTTGTCCCCCATGCGATAAATGTGCAGGGGCGGATGCTTCAGCTTCACTTTGGGAACGGCAACAGAAAGGGTAGCCACCATCTGGCAGATCTCACAGAATAACAGCAGGTATCAGGCCTGGATCCCCATTCTACATTCAGTCCTGGTTGTGCTGAAACCACTGTTGCCTAGCTCTCCTCTCCCTTTGGAGAGGGGGTAGAGGCTTGTTTGGGATGATCATGGCTCAGGGTTGCTGTCGCCAGCCTCTGGAAGTCGTTGGGACTGCTGGTCAATTCCCTGCTTAAAGCCCAGGGCCACCAAAATGTTGGAAAGGGTGAGAAAAGCTTCCGCCCCTCCATGCAAGGGATCCACATTGGCCAGGGAAGTGCCGTAGTGCATCTGAGCGTACAGCCCTGCCGGGATGCTGACGGCCACAAAAAGCAACAACAGCCAAAATCCAACCAAAGCCAAACGTGGGATCCGGCGCAGCCGCGACAGGAAGAATAAAAAGACCAAGTAAGGGAACAGAGAGAGGGCAAATAAACTGTTCATCGCCTAGTCGGGATCCCCCTTCTGTGCAGGCTCATCCACCCTTTCAGCCCGCCAAATGCGGTAAGCAGCCCAAGCCAAGGTGCAGTTGCCCAGCAAGGTGAAGCTGGCCTGTGCAGTGACCACCCAGTCCAACTTGGGGTCGTTGTCAAACCAGTGCCAGGTGATTGCGCACATTGCCCCCGACAAAGCGGGCAGCATCGCCCAGCTCAAACTTCGCCATTCGGGCCGGCCCACTCGCTCCCCAAATTGCCACACGAGAACAACAGCAGCGATCCACTCCAAAACACTGGCAACGTGAATCCACCAGGTGGGAAGTGAAAGGGCGTGCATCAGGCGCTGAGGGAATGACGCAGCAGTTGGCGGTAAGTGGCCTCCTGCAGCAGCATTTGCTTGTGCAGTTTGACCAAGATGTCCTTGGCCTGCTCGGGGCTCATGCGAGAAACCAAGGTCTCGAAAGCCCGCTGGCGAAATTGCTGCTCCAAAGAGAGCTCTAGCGTTTCATCCATCATTATCACCTCAGAGTGCTCAGGTAGAGAGGTCTGCAAAGAGTTCCAACAGCGCAGATCTGGCCAGGTAGTGCAAGCAGGATAATACATATCTTAACAAATCGCAACAACGTGACAAGATGCCGGATCTCGACGTGCCGGAAGGGAGCTTGGCCGAGGCGAGGGCAGAGAACCTCAACCCAGTGGCAGAAAAGTACAGGCCCGTCAAGTTGGACAAAGGTGCATTTTGGATGGGGAAGGGGGAAGATTTTCCGGCAGGGATCCCTTTACATCCTTTCACGTTGTGCGACTTAGCAAGGCTCCATGATAGAAGTGAAGTACTCTGGAGCTTTGTTGCCACCCTTGCTGATTGGTGACTTACTTTGCTTGAATTGCCATGACCATTTTTGTGGGGAACCTAAACTATAAAGCCTCAACAGAAGAACTGAAAGCTTTCTTCCAGCAGAGGTGGAACGTTAAGTCGGTTACAATCCCGATAGACCGAGAGACAGGTCAGACACGAGGCTTCGCGTTTGTGGATCTGGCAACCGAAGCTGAGGAGGACGAAGCCATCGAGAGCGCGAACGGGCAGGAATTCATGGGCCGGCCTCTGCGTTTGGATCGAGCCAGGCCCCGCCGCCAAGCCTAAGCAAAGATTGTTCAACCCTGGGTTTGCCATTCTGGATAACCAAAGGACTCCGTCCCGCTAACGCGAACGGCAAGGTTTATCCCAACAGATGGGAGAGCTGCAAAGTCTCCAAGAGCGCCCAAGATGGTAAGGTTGCTACATCTTTCCGACATTCATCTGGGCAGTGGCCTTGCCTACGGCCACATTAACCCGGCCACCGGCCTGAATACCCGTTTGGAAGATTTTGTAGCTTCTTTGCGCTTGTGCATTGACCATGCTCTCAACCAAGCGGTGGATCTGGTGTTGTTTGGGGGCGATGCTTTCCCCGATGCGACACCCCCCCCTCTCCATCAAGAGCTTTTTGCCCAACAGTTTCGCCGCCTGGCCGATGCAGGGATCCCAACCGTCCTGTTGGTGGGCAACCACGATCAGTACGGGCAGGGACAGGGAGGCAACAGCCTGGCTATCTACCGCGCTTTGGGGGTCTCAGGCTTTATTGTGGGGGACAGACTGGAAACTCATCGGATCGAAACTCGCGGTGGCCCGGTGCAGGTGACCACTTTACCTTGGCTGAGTTGCTCTGCTCTACTCGCCCAACAGGAAAGCTTGGCGCTTGAAGGGGAAATCCTCGCGCATCAGCTCCTGCAGCGCCTCCGCCTAGCCCTAGAAGGGGAGATCCGCACCCTGCAGCCAGGGATCCCGGCGATTTTGTTGGCTCACGTCATGGTGGAGACGGCCCGCTACGGAGCAGAACGCCATCTTTCGGTGGGCAGAGGGTTTACAGTGCCCCTTTCGCTGCTGGCTCGACCTGCCTACCAATATGTTGCCTTGGGGCATGTCCACCGTCACCAGGTGCTGTGTCGGGATCCCTTGATGCTCTATCCCGGCAGCATTGAGCGGGTGGATTTTGGCGAAGAAAAAGAGGAAAAAGGCTGTGTGCTGGTGGAAGTCACCCCTACGGGGGCCAGCTATGAATTTTTGCCCCTGCCAACCCGTACCTTTCACACCATTCGCCTGGATCTGAGCGCAGATCCACCCCAGCAGGCGCAGTCTAAGCTGCTGGCCGCCATCGCCAAGGCCCCCGTGGCCGGCTCCATCCTGCGGTTGATCTACCGCATACGGCCCGACCAGCTAGAGTGCATTGATGAGCGGGCTCTGCACAACGCTCTTGCCCCTGCTTTTAGCTACACCATCGCCCCAGAAGTGGTCAGCCCCAGCCGCATCCGTCTGCCGGGATGGGATCCCAGCCGACTTGAGCCCCTGACGGCTCTGGAGCAGTATCTGGCCGACCGCAGCGATCTGGCCCCCTTGCACAACGATTTGCTGGCCGCGGCCCGTCAGTTGTTGGAGGAATATGTGGATCCTTTACAAGACTGGGCCCCCAACTGGGAGGAGCTGGGATCTTCAAGCCTTGCCCCAGTGGAAGAGGAGCAGTTGCCTTTGTTTTGATTGGTTTTGAGATGCTCTCTTTGTCGCCTCAGGGTTCATAGGGGTGGGGATGGGGGATCCCTGTACGAAGAAATCAGGACAGGAGTGCTCGCCAAAGCTGCGGGCTCCTCAAGTTTCAAGTGATCTGAATCACTTCGAAATGGCAAAAAGCAACACAAACTGGGAATCGGGTTGAAGACGTTGGCAACGACGGCATCAGCTCACTCACAGGGAACTGACTCAGACTGGTAGACCTCACACTGCCAGTCTTTTTTTGTTTGAGGTTTAGGTATTGTGAAGCTGCAGCAAGCAGGGGATCCCTTTCATAATCATTCACAAGATTCTTATCTTTATCTCCATAGAGGTCTGTTATCAAAAGACAAATAACCATCTGTTCTCGGCAAAGGCTACCAATTTGGTAAGTAGCCGTCAAGTGTGCCGAGTGTATAGAAGGTTGGTTCTTGGAGCATTTATTTTCTTGCAACAAGGGGTAATCTGTAGGAACGGCATACCTTGAGGAAGTAGGTTCTATGAACAGCATACTTTGGTTTCTCCTAATCGGAGCCCTAGCAGGTTGGCTGGCAGGAAATATCCGACGCGGCTATGGCTTTGGCTTGATAGGCAACATAATTGTTGGTGTTTGCGGGGCATTTTTTGGAGGATTCCTCTTCGATTTACTTGGCCTGTCGGCTACGGGCTTGTTGGGAAGCTTGTTGATGGCCACGATTGGGGCTTTGGTTTTGTTGGCGTTAATTGGCTTCGTTCGTCGGGCTTGATCTTTAAACTGCTCGCAAGAGTTTGCGTTTTCGTTGCAATCTTGATTGAACATTTACCGGAGAAGGAGAATTTTTATGAGCATTCGTGTTCTTTCGGCAGCGATGATTGGCTTAGCCATCCCCAGCATGGGTCTGTTGACAATGCCATCTGCTTCTGCCCAGCACTTGTTTGATTTGGGAGTGCGCCAACTGCAGCCGGGCACCATCATTCCCGTCCAGAGCTTCAAGGGAGAAGAGCCCCAGTACTTCAGTCCCAACAGCACCCACCCACTTACCCTGCGGGTAGCCCAGGACATCTACAACGGCAGCGGCCAATTGGCGATTCCAGCAGGCAGCGAGGTGCGAGGCAGCTTGCGACCGACTCAGGGAGGGGCCAGGTTCTTCGGCACAGCTTTGATTGCCAATGGGCGACTTTACTCGGTGCAGATGTCTTCTGATTTGATCCACTGATTTGATCCACACTGAGAAAGACCCGCGCCACTATTCTGCCGAAGCGATTGCTCAAGATGCAGCCATTGGTGCTGTGGGGGGTACGGTGCTGGGCTTGCTCACAGGAGGCGTTTCTGCTTTAGGGGTTATTGGCGGAGCTGGAGCCGGAGTGGCGGTGGGCAATATCACGGCACCTCAAGTCGTGGTGTTGCGCCCTAACCAAACGATTAACTTGGCTTTGGACAGTCCGGTGCGTCTGTGATCGACAAATTTTTGATCTGGTTTTGATTTGGTTTGATCTGGAAGCAAAAAGGATCCCGGTTTTAGGCCGGGATCCCTGTTTGGTTTTAGGGATTTTTTCGAGGAACACCACCTTCAGTGCAAGTAGGTGTAGGCCCGCAGATTGTCTTCAAAGTGCTGCTGCAAGGCGCGGGCTTGATCCAGCGTGATCTGCCCTCGCTGCAGGGCGGTCTCGGTGGCGTGGTGGAGGGTCTCCACCAGATCTTCGCTGTTGTACTGCACCCAGCTCAGCACCTCGCCGATGGTGTCCCCCTTGATGACTTGGGAAACGTGGTAGCCGCCGGGGCGGGAGCGAATATGCACCGCGTTGGTATCGCCAAACAGGTTGTGCAGATCTCCGAGAATCTCCTGGTAAGCGCCCCCCAGAAACACCCCCAGCAGGTAGGGATGTCCGTTGGGGTCGTGCAGCGGCAAGACCGAGGTGATCTGCCCATCTTCGCCAAAGAAGCGGTTGATCTTGCCGTCGCTGTCGCAGGTGAGATCGGCCAGGGTGGCCCATTGGCGTGGCTCCTCATCCAGACGATGAATCGGCATGATGGGGAAGACCTGGTCGATGGCCCAGCTATCCGGCAGGGATTGGAATAGAGAGAAATTGCCGTAGTAGATGCTGGCCAGCATCTCGTCCAGATCCAGGAGATCCACTGCCACGGGGTGCCCTGCTTGGTGCTGCTCGTAGGCCAAGGTGCAGATCTTGTCGGAGCAGTTCCAGAACAGCCGCTCCACTTCAGCTCGCTCCTGCAAGCTGAGGGATCCCTCAGTGAACTGGCGCAGGGCGGCCTCCTTCAGCTCCTGACAACGGCGGTAATTGACCACCAGAGTATCGGGCTGGATTTGGTAGTAAAGCTGGTTTAGCTTCTGGATCACCTCCGCATCGGAAGTGAGCTGGGTGGGCATCGGGTAGGGGCTGGCAGCGTTGACATCTTGCACGTCAAACACCAGCACCGACTGGTGGGACATCAGGGCGCGTCCGCTTTCGGTCACCAGTACCGGCGGCTGGATCCCGTGGGGTTCCAGGGCGGTGAGCACGGTCTGCACCACGGTGGCGGCGTAGTCCTCCATGCTGTAGCTCTGGGAAAAAGGATTGGGGGACTGGGATCCGTCGTAATCAACCCCCAAGCCGCCGCCGATATCCAGGTAGCCCATGGGGGCCCCCAGCTTGGTGAGTTCGATGTAGATTTGGCTGGCTTCCCGCACGGCTCGTCCATGCACGCTCACCATCGAGATCTGGGAGCCGATGTGGTAGTGCAACAGGCGTAGACAATGCAGCTTGCCCGCTTCCCGCAGCCGTTCCACCACTTGCAAAATCTCGGTGGCCGTGAGGCCGAACTTAGCCCGATCCCCAGCCGAGGTGCCCCAGCGTCCACTGCCCTGGGCGGAGAGCTTGGCCCGTACCCCCAAGATGGGGTCAATGCCCAGTTGGTCGGCAGCCTGCAGCGCCAGCTCCAGCTCTTGCAGCCGCTCCAAAACGATGATGGGTGTGCGCCCCAGCCGCTGGGCCAAGAGAGCCGTCTCCATAAAATCCCGGTCTTTGTAGCCGTTGCAGATCAGCAAAGCCCCGGGAGTATCCAGCAAAGCTAGGGCAATCAACAGCTCCGGCTTGGATCCCGCCTCCAGGCCAAAGTGGTAGGCGCGACCGTGCTTCACCACTTCTTCTACCAGGTGGCGCTGCTGGTTCACCTTGACGGGATAGACCCCTCGATACACGTTGGGGTAGCCAAAGCGCTGGATGGCCTGCTGAAAGCTCTCGCAAATTTGCCGCATGCGGTCGGCCACGATCTCGGGAAAGCGAATCAAGAGGGGCAACTGCAAACCCCGTGCCACCAGATCCATCACCAAGTGGTACAGGTCAATGCCCGGTTCCTGCTGCTGTAAGCCCTGTGGGGTCACCTCCACATGACCGGCGGCGTTGATACGGAAGTAGGGATCCCCCCAACCTGAGATGCGATAGAGCTTTTCGCTGTCTCGCAGTGTCCAGGGAGAACGAGTCAAAGTCGGCATAGTAGTCCCCCAGATACCGAGATGTGAACAGCGCAGGATTTCTGCACAGAATCCACAATATATTGCCATATTCCAGAATATGTCAAGGTTTTTCCAATGCGGGGGGACTCAGGCCCAAAAACCGCTAAGCCTTGCCAGACAAGGCTTTGGCTTGGGGATCTCTGTGCAACTGCCGCAGAACTCAGCTCGCTCAATCTCTTGTTTGCGCTGTTTTTCTTTGTTTTTCTCTTGAATTCTCCATTTTCTGTCTTTCCTTTCTGGACTTGGGTTGGATCCTGAGTTTTGCTGGGAAGCGTAGCGAGGAATACGGGGATGGCGCAGAGGGAAAGACAGCCACCTGGGGAAAGTGGGCCACGCACGGGATCCCAAGAGCTCTCGCCGGCAACCCTTGACAGGGCCCCGCAGGCAAGACAAGGATCGGGGCGGTGACCTCGGAGAACCTGAACCATGGCTCAACTGCCCCGCTTCCGTCGCCGAGAAGTGTTGCTTTCTTTATTGGCCACCGGCGCTACCTTGAGCGCCTGCCAAAGGGGATCCCGTTCTGACCAACCCAGCGGCAGGGATCCCGTTCCTGCCTCCGGCAGCCAGTCCTCCGACAAAGTTTTGCTGATCAACGGGGCCGGGTCCACCTTTCCGGCTCCTCTTTACTTGCGCTGGTTTTCCGATTACCGCCAGGTGGATCCCAAGGTGGAGATCAATTTCCAACCGGTGGGCAGCGCCGCTGGGATCCGGCAATTTATTGACCAGACAGTGGACTTTGCCGCCAGTGATGTGGCCATGACCGATGCCGAGATCGCCGAGGTGAAGCGGGGTGTGGTCATGATCCCGATGACCGCAGGCAGCATTGCCGTAGGCTACAACCTGCCGGGGATCCCTTCTGGACTCAAGCTGTCTCGACCCGTTTTGGTGAAGATCTTTCGCGGCCAAATCGACCAGTGGCGGGATCCGGAGATCCTGGCCCTGAACCCGGAGCTAACCATTCCCGATCTGCCCATCACCGTCTGCTACCGCTCCGATGGCAGCGGCACCACCGATACCTTTACCCGCCACCTGGCGGCCATCGATCCGGCTTGGGCCTCGGAAGTCGGTGCTGGCATGTCGCTGGAGTGGCCGGTGGGCATTGGGGTAAAGGGCAACGAGGGCATGAGCGCCCAAATGCTCCTCAGCGAAGGGGTGATCGGCTACGTGGAGTCGGTCTATGCCCGCGAGCTGGATCTGTCGGTGGCAGCTCTGGAGAACCGCCGCGGCGAGTTCATTCTCCCCTCCCCGGAAGCCTCGGCCCTGGCCTTGAGCGAAATTGAGCTGCCGGAAAACCTGCGGGCTTTTGTGCCGGATCCCGCTGGCCCTGGAGCGTATCCCATCGTCACCTACACCTGGATCCTGACCTACCGCCGGTACTCGGATCCCGCCATGGCCGCCGCCCTGCAAGCTGTGCTCCGCTGGGCCCTTACCGAAGGACAAGCCCTGGCCGAGGAGATGGGCTACCTGCCCCTGGCCGCAACCGTTGTGAACCGCGGCCTGGAGGCGCTGCAGCTTATCCAGAGCTAGCCTGGCAGCAGTCCCCCAAGAGTTGCCAATAGCTGCCAACCCAGGCCATACCCCAAGCGGCACCGAAAGCAAGGCTGCTGCAGGTACGGAGATCCGTAACCGGTCTGCCCTTCAGCCCCGAGAAATGGGCGGCATTCTCGCCCTGGCCTCGCCAACCAGCTGGTTAGGATCGACCCAGGAAGTGACCAAGCATCTGCCGGATTTTCACAGATTGGCTGCCCAAGCTACTTCACACAGGCTGGCGGCGGTAACCGAAGCAATGTACTCAAGAAGAGGAGAATAAGGAGCCGATGGGAAAAGTTGTAGGAATTGACCTGGGCACAACCAACTCGGTTGTCGCCGTAATGGAGGGGGGTGTCCCCACCGTCATCGCCAATGCTGAGGGTACTCGCACCACACCCTCGGTGGTCGCCTTCACCAAAGATGGAGAGCGCCTGGTGGGCCAAATGGCCCGCCGCCAAGCGGTGCTCAACCCGGAAAACACGTTTTACTCGGTTAAGCGGTTCATCGGTCGTAGGTACGATGAGCTGAATGCCGATTCCAAGCGGGTCTCCTACCAGGTGCGGCGGGACGAGCGGGGCAATGTCAAACTGTACGCACCCCGCCTGAACAAGGAATTTGCGCCGGAAGAGATTTCGGCCATGGTGCTGCGCAAGCTAGCGGATGATGCCAGCCGCTACCTGGGCCAACCGGTCACCCAAGCGGTGATCACGGTTCCTGCTTACTTTAATGACTCGCAGCGGCAGGCCACCAAAGATGCGGGCCGCATTGCCGGTTTGGAAGTGCTGCGCATCATCAACGAGCCGACAGCAGCCTCTTTGGCCTACGGCTTGGACAAGCGCAACAACGAGACCATCCTCGTCTTCGACCTGGGCGGCGGCACCTTCGACGTGTCCATCCTGGAAGTGGGGGATGGTGTTTTCGAGGTGAAATCCACCAGCGGCGATACGCAGTTGGGCGGCGATGACTTCGACAAGAAGATCGTCGATTGGATGGCCGAGCAGTTTAAGCAAATGGAAGGGATCGACCTGCGGCAAGACCGGCAGGCGCTGCAACGGCTAACGGAAGCTGCGGAAAAAGCCAAGATCGAGCTGTCCAGCGTTTCCGAAACCACCATCAACCTGCCCTTCATCACTGCCACTGCCGATGGGCCCAAACACCTAGAGCTGAAGCTCTCCCGCGCTCAATTTGAACACCTCTGTGCCGACCTGCTGGAGCGCTGCAAGGGGCCGGTGGAACAAGCCCTGCGGGATGCCAAGCTCACCAAGGCCGACATCAACGAAGTGGTGCTGGTGGGGGGATCCACCCGCATTCCGGCGGTGCAGCGGCTGGTGAGGGAGCTGCTGGGCAAAGAACCCAACCAAAGTGTCAACCCCGATGAGGTGGTGGCGGTTGGGGCGGCCATCCAAGCGGGTGTGCTGGCGGGCGAAGTCAAAGACGTGCTGCTGCTGGATGTCACCCCCTTGTCCTTGGGGGTGGAAACCCTGGGCGGTGTGGCCACCAAGCTCATCCCGCGCAACACCACCATCCCCACCCGCAAGTCGGAGATCTTCTCCACTGCCGAAGATGGGCAGACCTCTGTGGAAATCCACGTGGTGCAAGGGGAGCGAGAGCTGGCCCGCGACAACAAATCTCTGGGCCGCTTCAAGCTGGACGGGATCCCGCCGGCCCCTCGCGGTGTGCCGCAGATCGAGGTCACCTTCGACATCGACGCCAATGGCATCCTCAAGGTGACGGCCAAAGACAAAGGCAGCGGCAAAGAGCAGAGCATCTCCATCACCGGCGCCTCTACTTTGGATAGCAAAGAGGTGGAGCGCATGATTGCTGAGGCAGAAAAATACGCTGCCGAAGACCGGGCCCGCCGGGAGAAAATTGAGCGCCGCAACAAGGCCGACTCGCTGGCCTACCAAGCCGAGCGGCAGTTGAAGGAGTTGGGCGACAAGATCTCCTCCAGCAAACGCAGCCAAATCGAGACTCTGGTGCGAGAACTGCGGGAGGCCATCCAGCGGGAGGACGACAGCGCCATCCAGAGCAAAGAGCGGGAGCTGCAAGAGGCTCTCTACGCCATGAGCAGCGAGCTGTATCAACAGCCGGGGGCCTCCTCTGGCCCCACTCCCGGCTCAGGGAAAACCTCCGGCGGCAGCGATGATGTGATCGATGCCGACTTCACCGAGAGCAAGTGACTGCTCAGGGATCCCTCCGTGGGCCGCGGGCCCAGGGCGGATCCCGCCCTTACTTGTAGCGCCGATAATGAGGAGGGACGGGATGGGCGATGGCGTCTAGCCCGCCTCCTCATTTTCTTCAGTAGGTCGGAGGGAAGGAGCCCTTGCCGGGGACGCCTAGCCTCGTGGTTTTCTGCCCACTCTCAGCGATTTGCCTGCGGACGCCTCCATGCAAAACTTTAAGGACTACTACAAGATTTTGGGGGTCAGCAAAACGGCCACTGCCGATGAGGTGAAACAAGCCTATCGGCGCCTAGCCCGCAAGTATCACCCAGATGTCAACCCCAACGACAAAGCGGCTGAAGAGAAATTCAAAGACATTAACGAAGCCTACGAAGTTCTCTCGGATCCCAGCAAGCGCAGGCAATACGACCAATTTGGCCAATACTATCAGCAGGGCGGGTTTCGCTCCAGCCGCGATGTCTACACCTACAGCAGCAGCCCCTTCAGCCAAGACTTTGGGGGGAGCGGATTTGGGGGGAGTGGCGTCGATTTCAGCCAATTTGATGATTTTCAAGACTTCATCGATCAACTGCTGGGCCGGGTGCGCAGCCAAACCACAGACCGCAGCAGCGGATTTTCGGGATCCACTGGCAACACCAGTTACGATGCTGAGGCCACCATCCAGATCAGCATTCCAGAAGCTTTTGAGGGGGGCAAGCGTCGCCTGCGGGTGGGCGGGGATCGCGTGCTCGAGGTAAACATCCCGCCGGGAATTACGCCAGGGAAGCGGATTCGCCTGCGCGGCCAAGGCCACCCCAACCCCAACGGCGGTGCCGGTGATCTGTACCTTAAAATTGAGCTGAAAGACCACCCCTTCTATCGCCTAGAGGGATTCGACGTTTACTGCGATCTGCCCATCAGCCCCAGCGAAGCGGTTTTGGGCGCCCAGGTGGAGGTGCCCACCTTGGATGGGGTGGTGAAGCTGCGGATCCCACCTGGCATGCAGCCGGGGCGAAAGTTGCGGCTGGCGGAAAGGGGATTTCCCAAAGGCAACGGAGAACGGGGGGATTTTTACGTGGTGGTGCAGATCCATTTGCCCACCCAGATCTCCGAAGAAGAGCGAGAACTTTACGAAAGGCTGCAGCGGGTTCAATCCTACGATCCCCGCGCCGCCCTTAAGCTCTAGCATTGATATTCTCCGATATTCTCCCACGGCCAAAGCCTCAAGATTCTTGACAAGCGCTCCGCGCCGCCTGAAAGCAGGAAGCCGCCCTTCTAGCTTGCTTCCGGTAGCGGTAGGGCAGGGCTGGAGGCCCAGCCTTGGGGTCAAGATGGGGTCCTGCTGGAATCTGGTTGCGTCGGCGGGACGGGAGCTGCATTTGCTTCCAGAGGTTCCTGACGAGAGCATCCCTGGCTCCATTGCAGTTGCCGCAGGATCCCGCGCAACAAGGCCACCTCGGCTACGGTCAGGCCGGCTCGCTGGAACAGGGCGCGAAACTTGAGCATTTTGCGGCGGGCTGTGTGGGGGTGCAGGTAGCCAATTTGCAGCAACAGCGCTTCCAGGTGAGCGAAAAAGCCTTGCAGCAGCTCGAAGGGGGCAAGCCTTTGAGGCGAGGGCATAGGAGGAGCAGGGGAAGGGCTCTGGCAGACGAGGGTGTACAGCTCATAGCAACAAATGGCCACGGCTTGGGCCAAGTTTAAAGAGGGATAGGTCGCATCGGTGGGGATCTGGATCTGGCGATGGCAAAGGGCCAGCTCCTCGTTGCTCAAGCCGCGATCTTCGGGGCCAAACACGAGGGCGGCAGGGCCGGCGGCCAGCAGAGCGGGAAAGGCTTGGCGGGGGGACTGAATTTGCCATTCGGGTGGGTAGGTTTGGCTGCGCCCCGTTGTCCCGAAAACCTGCACACACCCTTGCAGGGCTTCGGGCAAAGTTTGCACCTTCCGGGCTTGATGGAGCAGGTCTGCCCCATGCACGGCTGTGGTGATCGCTTCCATATCGAGGGGATCGCATTGGGGATCCACCAGCACCCACTGCCTGAAGCCCATGTTTTTCATCACGCGGGCAATGGCGCCGAGGTTGCGCGGCCCAGCCGGCTGCACCAATACAAGCCGTACCTGCGCCAGTTGTTCAGGGCCAGAGTGGGTTGACATACTCCATGCCCTAAAGAGCAAGGATTCTTGACGCTTCACAGACCGATGCCAGCAAGCTGGTCTTACTAGGACTCCGTCCCGCTGGCGCGAACAGTCTCCACATCCGTTCTAGAGTCGGGCGCTCGCCTTGGCGGCGCGGAGCGCTTTGCCCCATCCCGACTTGCTCTATGCTTCGGGAAGCATTCCCATCCCGGTCGTGGACTGTGCCACAACCGTCGCAGACCACCACCCGAGTAGCTAGGTCAAGCTTGCCCCAATGCCAGCCACACTTCGAACAGTGCTGACTGGTTGCTGCCCAGCGGTCAATGACCCGCACTTCCCTGCCGTACTTGCCCCCTTTTGCCTCGCACAAAGCGCGAAACATCCCCCACCCTTGCCTGCTAATTGCCCTGGACAGTTTGCGGTTTTTCAACATCCCACTTACATTCAGGTCTTCCAAACAAACCACTTGGTTTTCGCTGATGAGCTTGGTAGACAGCTTGTGCAGGAAGTCCAACCGCAGGTCAGCAAGGCGACGGTGCAACTTGGCCATCCTCAGCCTTGTCCGCTCCCACCGCTTTGACCCTTGGACCCGTCTGGCCAATGGCTTTTGCAACTGAGCGATGCGCCGGTACAAAGGCTCATCGTTGGGGCTGTGGTACTGAGCTCTGTTACTTACAGCGGCAACGGTTTTGATGCCCAAATCCACCCCAACGCTGGGAGACTGAGCAGGAACACGCATAGGCTCCACCTCTACGACGAAGCTAACAAAGTACCGCTCCGCGCAGTCCTTGATTACGGTTACAGAGCTTGGTTGACTTGGCAGCGGACGGCTCCAGATAGGCTGGATAGTTCCTATCTTGGCGAGATGCACACGCTCCCCTTTCAGGGAAAAGCTATTGGCCACTAAAGTCAATGACTGCTTTGATTGTTTCTTCTTGAAGTGTGGAAAACCTCCTTTGTTCTCAAAAAAACGCCGGTACACTTGGTCTAAGTGCCTCAAGGATTGCTGTAGGGCAACACTGGATACCTCCTTGAGCCATGCCACTGATTGCTTTAACCCTGTCAGCCGCTTTGACAAAGCGTTGTACCCTGGATACTTGCCAACGGCTTGGCAGTGGGCCAGGGCCTCGTTCCAGACAAACCTGACACAACCGAATACTTTGGCTAGGGCTTGCTTCTGTTGGTCTGTAGGGTAGAACCTATACCTATAGCGGGCTTGCATGGGTTGAAGTTAGGTTGGCGCGTCATCTTAGCATATGGGATTAAGGAGAGACCGCAACAGCGTTTCCAGCTTGCAAGCGCACTTGGTGTTTGTCACCCAATACAAACGCAGGATACTAACGCAGGAAGGTTTGGACTTAATTGCGGCAGCATTTAAGAGCATTGCCCAATCGATGGATTTTGAGATTTTAGAGTTTAACGGTGGAGCAGACCATATTCATCTTTTGATTTTCTACCCACCTAAGTGGTCTATTTCCAGATGGTTAACGCTCTCAAGAGTCTCCAGTCGCAGGTACGGCCAGGCTAAGTTTCCCAAGCCCTACGGCAAAACTGCCTTGTGGAGCCCTAGCTATTTTGCATCGAGTGTGGGTGGGGCTCCTCTACAAGTCTTAGTTGCTTACAGCCAAAATCAAGAAAAGCCGCCCTCAAGGGCGGGGTTTTAGACCCAAATTTTTGATAAAGTCAGAGCACGGTTAGCCCGGAGGAGTGACAACGGCATGAAAGCCATGATCCTGGCAGCAGGCAAAGGCACGCGAGTGCGGCCCATCACCTACATGATGCCGAAGCCGATGATCCCCATTTTGCACAAGCCTGTCATGGAATTTTTGGTGGAGCTGCTGCGGGAACATGGGTTTAACCAAATTATGATCAACACCAGCCACTTGGCCCACCAAATCGAAGACTACTTCCGCGATGGGCAGCAGTGGGGGGTTCACATCGGCTTTTCGTTCGAGGGTCACTTTGAGAACGGCCAGCCGGTGGCCCAGGCCCTGGGATCCGCAGGGGGCATGCGCAAGATCCAGGATTTCTCCGGATTTTTCGACAGCACCTTTGTGGTGCTCTGTGGGGATGCGCTAATCGACCTAAACCTCACGCAGATCGTCAACTTCCACAAAGCCAAGGGAGCGCTGGCCACCGTGGTGTTGCGGGAGGTGGATCCCAGCCAGGTCTCCAGCTACGGAGTGGTGGTAACCGATGAGACGGGTCGCATCACTGCCTTCCAAGAAAAGCCCAGGCGGGAAGAGGCCCTCAGCCACACCATCAACACCGGCATCTACGTTTTCGAGCCGGAAGTGTTCGACTACATTCCCCCCGGCTGCCCCTACGACATCGGCAGCGATCTCTTCCCGGCCTTGGTGAAAGCGGGCGCTCCCTTTTATGGGATCACGGCTGACTTTCAGTGGGTGGACATTGGCCGCACCCACGACTACTGGCTGGCAGTGCAAAAAGTGCTGCGCGGCGAGATCAAGGGGGTCAAGGTGCCCGGGATCCAGATTCAACCCGGCGTATGGACGGGGATCAACATCCGCGCCAACTGGGATCGCATCCACATCGAGCCACCGGTCTACATCGGGGCCAGCAGCTATTTGGCGGACGGGGTCAAACTCATCGGCCCCACGGCAATTGGCTACGGATGTGTGTTGAATGAAGGGTGTACGCTGGATGGCAGCTTGATTTTTAACTACACCCAGATTGCGGCAGGCGTGACCCTACGCCACCAGATGGTGATGGGTCGCTACTGCATTTCCTCGGATGGCAATGCCATCGACACCGAAGAGTCCAACCTCACGTGGCTGATCGGAGATGCCCGCAGCAATGCCAACGGCAAATCCCCATAGCGCCCTCTACCTCTACGGGATCGTCGCTGCCCCTGGCCCGCGTCATCTGAGTGTGGTGGGGCTGGACAAGCAGCCGGTGCAGGTTCATGGGCTGGGATCCCTGGCCTTCTTGTATTCCCAGGCTCGACAAGAGCGCTACCTGGCCAGCCGGGCCAACTTGCTTGCCCATGAAGCCGTGCTGGAAAAAGTGATGAACGAGGGACATCGGGCTCTGCTGCCCCTGCAATTTGGTCTGGTGGTCAGCGGCTGGGAGCAGGTGGAACGGGACTTGGTGCAGCCCCGCTTGGCGGATCTGCTGGCTCTGCTGGAGCGCCTAGAGGGCAAGCGGGAGGTGGGAGTAAAGGTCTTCTGGGATCCCGAGCAGGAGCTCAAGCTGGGGCTAGAGGAAAACCCTGCCCTCAAAGCTCGGCGGGACGAAATGGCCGGCGCTCCTTTGGGATTGGACGCGGTAGTTGAGATCGGACGGGCTCTAGAGCAACTCTTGGAGCAGCGGCGTCAGCGCATTGCCCAAGCCTTCACAGCAGCCCTAAGCCCCTTGGCCAGCGACCGCGTGGAAGGAGATCTGCTCACCGAAAACATGGCCTACAACGGCTCGTTTTTGATCAATTGGGAAGATGAGCCGGTTTTTGCCCAAAAAGTAGAGGAGCTAGACCAGACCTTCCAGGGGCGGCTGCGCATTCGCTACAACAACTTCACCGCTCCCTACAATTTCGTCAAACTTTGACACACTCAGCTGTATTGGGTCACTTCTCTACAAAAGACAAGAGGAGACCGCTCGGCTGAATGGTCGAAGGCAGGGATTCTTTTGGGGATCCGCTCAGGTATTATGGGGATAGGCACTGCAGTGGCTAAGCCGAGGGAGACGGTATGGAGTGGCTTATTTTTATCCTGTTTTTAGCTCTGGCGGTCGGGATGTTAGCCCTGGCCTTTTATTTATCAAGACAAGAAACGTCGAGAAGCTCTGGAGCAGGTGGCCGCACAGCTAGAAATGCGGTTTTCTGCCCAATTGCCGGAAGAGATCCGATCCCGCCTGGTTCAAGCCGGCTTTGGGCTGTTTGAGCAAGGTTATGGGCGGCGTTTCTATAATTCGATGTCCAAGCGGCTGATCGATGGCACTGAGATTACCGTTTTTGATTACCAATACACCCGCGGCAGTGGCAAGAGTTCTAGCACTTATCGCCAGTCCGTCTTCTACGCCTATCACGAGGATCTTCATCTGCCCCGTTTTCGGCTGCACCCCGAAAATGCCCTTTTCCATGGCATCGCCAAAGCTTTTGGCATGCAAGATATCAATTTCGAGAGCCACCCTAAGTTTTCTCGGAGCTATCTCTTGCGAGGACAGGATGAAGCTCAAGTTCGGCTACGTTTTCATCCCGGCGTCCTCAGTTTTTTGGAGCAATATCCCAACTATTGTGCCGAAGGGGCCGGCGCCCACCTCATTCTTTGGCAAAATAACCGACAGGTGAGTCCCGAAGAGATAGCAAAATGGATGCGCTTGGGGGAAGAGTTGACGCAACAGCTGCGGCGTAGGTAGCAGCAGAGCCTACGGCCCCCCGCCGCGAACGGTCAACCTCGGCCTAAACCTCACCCCAAGAGGGTGCGCTGCAATCTCAAGAACCTCTCTACTGAGCGCCGAGGGCCGCCAACAAATCATCTGCCAACAACACCGCCGTATAGACCAAAGCCTGTCGTTGCTCAGGAGACAAATCGCCAACAGGAGTCTGGGGATTGCTCACGATACCCTGCAGTACTCTGCTGGCTATGTATTCCCGCTTGGAAACCCCTGGGCTGGAGATAGTGGGGTTGTCGAGAGAGAACTTCTGATGGTGCTCGAAGGGGAAGGCGTATTCGGGGGCAACCGGCATCGCTCGACTCCAGATGGATCTCTACACTCTGCTTTGCCTATTTTCCCATCCTCTCTCGCTGGGGATTTTAAAAAAGCGGTGCCTCAAAAAAGACATAACGGGTTATCGTAATCAGAGAGATCCCTATGTGGGGGAAGGATCTGGGCTGCTCTCCCTTGGGAACAGTGGACATGCATTTGAGGGATTCTTTTCGACGCACCAAAATTGTTGCCACCATCGGCCCTGCCAGCTCAAATCCAGCCATTCTCAGGGAGATGATCCTGCAAGGGGCAACCACCCTTCGCCTGAACTTCTCCCATGGGGATCACGAGCTACACCGCCGCAGCATTCGCCTGATCCGCCAAACCGCGATGGATCTGGGCATCCAGGTCGCCATTTTGCAAGACCTGCAGGGGCCCAAAATCCGCCTGGGCAAGTTCGCCGAAGGCTCGATCACCCTCAAGGCTGGGGATCCCTTTGTGTTGACCAGCAAACCTGTCTTGGGATCCCAAGAGCGCAGCTGGGTCACCTACGACAAGCTGGCCCAAGAAGTGCCCGAAGGAGCGACGATCCTCATCGACGATGGTCGAGTGGAGATGCGGGTGGAAGCCGTGGATCCGGAAGCGGGCGAACTCTTCTGCCGCACCATTGTCGGGGGTACCCTCTCCAACAACAAGGGGGTCAATTTCCCCGGTGTGCGCCTGAGCATCCGCGCCGTGACCCCAAAGGATAAAGAAGATCTCTACTTCGGCCTCAACCAAGGGGTGGATTGGGTGGCCCTCAGCTTTGTGCGGGATCCCTCTGATGTGCTGGAGCTGCGGGAGCTCATCGCCTCTGCCAAACGGCCTTCTTCGGGCTCAGCCGACAAGCGGGTACCCATCATCGTCAAGATCGAGAAACACGAGGCCATCGAACAACTGCCCCAGATTTTGGCCCTCAGCGACGGTGTGATGGTGGCACGGGGAGATCTGGGGGTAGAGCTGCCCGCGGAAGAGGTGCCGATCCTGCAGAAGCGGGTGATCGCCCTGGCCAACTCCCTGGGGATCCCGGTAATTACGGCCACCCAAATGCTGGACAGCATGGTGCACAGCCCCCGACCCACCCGTGCCGAGATCTCCGATGTGGCCAACGCCATTTTGGATGGCACCGATGCCGTTATGCTCTCCAACGAGACGGCTGTGGGCAAATACCCTGTCGAGGCCGTTGCCACCATGGCCCGCATTGCCGTGCGCACCGAGCGCGATTACTTTGACCTGACCTACGCCGACCGACGACAACGCCTTCGCACCCTTGCCATGCAGGAGCTGAGCCAAAACAACGGCAACAGTCCTGCCGGGATGCGGCCCAAAACCCTGATCACCGACTCGATTAGCCGCGCCGTGGGGGAGATCGCCCAAGAGTTGGATGCTGTAGCCGTGATGACCCTGACCAAAACAGGGGCTACTGCTCGCAATGTCTCTAAGTTTCGCCCCCGCACTCCCATCCTAGCCGTAACCCCCCATGTGGAAGTGGCACGGCGGCTGCAGTTGGTTTGGGGAGTTCATCCGCTGTTGGTTATGGATTTGGCCACCACCCGCCAGACCTTTCAAGCGGCCATCAGCTTGGCTCAGGAAGATGGCTTGCTCAAGGATGGCGACTTGGTGGTGCTCAGTGCAGGAACCCTGCCAGGCGTTGCGGGATCCACCGATCTGATCAAGGTGGATGTGGTGAAAGCGGTGGTGGCTCAAGGCAAAGGGTTTGGCAAAGGCATTGTCAGCGGCCCGGCCCGCATCTTGAGATCCAGCCTCGATGCCAGCAAAATCACCGCCGGAGACATTTTGGTTGCCCAATCCACCGACGCCAACTATGTGGAGGCGATCAAACAGGCAGCCGGCGTGATTACCGAAGAAGAGGGAGCCTCCTCTCATGCAGCAGTCATTGGCCTGCGGCTGGGAGTGCCGGTGCTGGTGGGGGTCAAGGATGCTACCCGCTTAATCCGGGATGGATCTATCGTCACTCTGAACCCAGAAAAAGGCATAGTGACCGCAGGAGCCGATGGCTTGGGCTTTTAAGCGGGCCTTAAGGTTGCCTGCAATACAAACTTGTATCTCTTGCTACGAAACGAGACCCAGTTCTATGATGGGGGTAGCGAGGCAAGATTTTCCCTGACCCTTCGGTGCGTCCCATCCATTCCACGTGTAGGTTAAGCTATGCCCACTTTACAAGCCACCCACTATGCGGTTGAGGCCATCCAGGAGGAAGCTCGTCGCCTCATTCAGCAGGGGGTCTTACGCCGCTCTGCAGCCATTGCCCACCTGCAACCCTTTTTCCCGCAGCGGGAGTGGCAGGCGATTGCCCAAGAGCTGGAGCTGCAAGACTACTGCCCCTCGGATCCCCTCTGCGATTTGATCGGCAACTGCGAGGAGTGGGGCGAAGACTAAGCCTCGATCTGCCGAGGATGGCAAGCGGTCGGCGTTGGCAGACAGCCAATGCCTCTTTTTATTCCAGCCGTTTTTTCCTCCTCTAATCTGTCGGCGGCTAAGCTGGATGAACTATAGTCAGTAATTAAACATCCCTTTTCGCCGGGTTCGCATGGGTCAGACGGCTGTCATTGCCACCTCAGATAGAGGTCTCGACTTGAATAACCTCAGTTTTGAGGTGCCAGGGTGGCTGCGTGCTCTGCTTTCCGGTGCCGAGGATCCCGGCGATGGGCTGCGGCCCTACACGGCTGAAGAAGCCGATCTGCTGCGCCGTGCCTTTGAGTTTTCCTATTGTTTGCATCAGGGCCAAAAACGCAAATCAGGGGATCCCTACATTGCCCATCCGGTAGCCGTGGCCACTCTCCTGCGGGAGCTGGGGGGAGATGCGGTGACGGTGGCAGCGGGCCTTTTGCACGATGTTATTGAGGATACAGAAGTTACCCCAGAAGCCCTGGAAGCTGAATTCGGCTCTGAAGTTCGCCTACTGGTAGAAGGAGTTACCAAACTCTCTAAGTTCAATTTCTCCAGCAAAACCGAGCAGCAAGCGGAAAATTTCCGCCGCATGTTTGTGGCCATGGCCAAAGATATTCGAGTCATCGTGGTCAAGCTGGCGGATCGCTTACACAACATGCGCACGCTGCAGTATCTCTCCCCCAGCAAGCAACGGCAGATTGCAGCCGAAACAATGGAAATTTTCGCCCCTTTGGCCAACCGGCTGGGGATCTGGCACTTCAAATGGGAACTGGAGGACCTGGCTTTTAAGTATCTGGACTACGAAGCTTACCGGAAGATCCAGGAATTGGTCAATGCCAAGCGCGCCGAGCGAGAGGCAGAGATTCAAGCTTTTATCGAAGAGCTGCGGCAGAACCTTCTTCAAGCGGGACTGGAACGCTTTGAGATCAGCGGACGGCCCAAACATTTGTACAGCATCTATCGCAAGATGCAGCAGCAGCGCAAAGAATTTCACGAGATTTACGATCTCTCAGCAGTTCGGGTAATCGTACATACCAACAGCGAGTGCTATCGGGTGCTGGCAGTCGTTCACAACTGCTTTCGCCCCATCCCCGGGCGTTTCAAAGACTACATTGGTCTGCCCAAGGCCAATCGTTACCAATCTTTGCACACGGCGGTGATTGGCCCGCAGGGACGACCGGTGGAGGTGCAAATTCGTACCGAAGAGATGCACCGCGTGGCTGAGTACGGGATCGCCGCCCACTGGAAGTACAAGGAGGCCGGCAGCACCACTGTCAAGCCCGACGAGGAGCGCTTCACCTGGCTGCGACAGCTGTTGGAGTGGCAAAACGACCTCAAAGATGACAAGGAGTATCTGGACACCCTTCGCGAGAACCTGTTTGAGAGCGAGGTTTACGTCTTTACGCCCAAGGGGGACTTGCTGGCTCTGCCCCAGGGATCCTGTCCGGTGGACTTCGCCTATCGCATCCACTCCGAAATTGGGGATCACTGTGCAGGAGCGCGGGTAAACAACAAGATCGTGCCCCTGGATACCCGCCTGCGCAACGGCGACATTGTGCAGATCATCACGCACAAAAATGCCCATCCCAGCCTGGACTGGATCAATTTCGTTGCCACCAGCTCTGCCCGCAATCGCATTCGCCAATGGTTTAAGCGCTCCAATCGCGAGCAAAACATCGCGCGGGGCCGGCATTTACTGGAGCGGGAACTTGGCAAAACGGGCTTTGATGCCCTGCTCAAATCAGAGCGGATGCAGAAGGTAGCCGAAAAGCTCAACTACGCCAGTGTAGAGGATTTGTTAGCCGCTCTGGGTTATGGTGAGACAACCCCCACGCTGGTGATCCATCGGCTGCAGGAGGTCAGCAGGCCGGCAGTATCTGCTCCCACAGAGGAGGAATCGCTTGAGGGATCCAAGCTGTTGTTGCCACGGGCTTCTGCGGCTCCCAGTTCTATCAAATCCCAATCTCCCATTCTGGGGGTGGAGGGTCTGAAACACCAGTTGGCCAAGTGTTGTAATCCGCTGCCGGGGGATCCGATCTTGGGCGTGGTCACCCGCTTTAAGGGGATCAGCATCCATCACCGGGATTGCCCAAGGGTGGCCCAGGTTTCGGGGGAACGGCTGGTGCCGGTACGATGGAACGAAGAGCAACTGCGGCAGAGCGCCCAGATCTACCCGGTAGAACTGCATCTGGAGGTTATCGACCGCGTTGGGGTGCTGCGGGACATTCTTTCCCGTCTATCGGATCAAGGCATTAATGTTCGCAATGCTAAGGTACAAACTTTTGCCAACCGCACCGCCCTGATCGATCTCTGTATCGATGTACGTGATAAGAAACAGCTCACCCAGGTTCAAAGTCAACTGCGCCAGCTTTCTGACGTGATCGTGCTGCGCTCCCGCCATCACCAAAACGGATCCCGTTGACCTACGCCTGGCCCTTCGCGGGTACGGACTCTAGACCGCATCCCTATTGCGACTCGCTCCTGCAGCAGCCCAATTTTGGGTCAGGCGCTGTCCCATCCTCATCCTGACCTCCTTTGCCGCTTCTGGTGCGCAGAGCGCTTTCCCGCTCCTCTGGGGTCTTGCCAAAAATCCCGTGTCAGCTCACAGGTGGCCAGGCAAGGCCGACAAGCCCAGAGCAATATCCCAGGCTTTCTTCGACAGCCTGTGGAAAACCTGTGGAAATCCAGCGAAGCCCGCCCCAGCTCCGGTGGAATCCCCAGCCATATCTAGGGGGAAGGATTCACTACCTTAGGGGATCTCACACTGACTGTGCGTTAATTTTTATGAATTTGTCAGAAAACCATAACATTAGCCTGTGGAAAACCTGTGGAAAAACCTGGAAAATCTGTGGAAAACCTGTGGAAAAACCCCCCAAGTTATTAACAGGTATAAATACCCTGTGGAAAAGTGGCCAAGTTATCCACAGTTTTTCCACAGGTGGGGAATAGGCTCAAAAGCTCATGGCACAAGGTGTTGACGATCACTTTCCACAGTTTCCATAGCCCCTACTACTACTAGATCAAAAAATTAAATTAGGCAGGGATCGAAATTTCAGATCTGTCCTACGCGCGAGGCAAATTTTCCAAAACTCGACCGCAAGGGGAGGGATCCAACCGGGGCAGTCGGTGTAGGATCTGCGTGTGCAGCCCTCAAGTGCCCCCCATGGTGCAAGCTCAACGTCCTGTGGATCGAGAATCGGAAACCGAGTCGTTCGCGCCGGTGTTGCGCAGCAGCAAGACTGCAGCTCCTCAGCGTGGGGAGGGATACCTTGACGGGGCCGTGGACTCGTCTCCGGAGGGTTTCAGCTTCACCTGCGAGCAAGCCGATCTCAGCCACCACCTCACTTCCGTTGGACGGGCTGTGGCCAGCCGCCCCGCCCTGCCCGTTTTGGCCAATGTGTTGGTGGAGGCCGACGCGGAAACTCAGCGGGTTGCTTTGACCGCCTTTGACTTGAACTTGTGCATTCGCAGCGAGTTCGAGGCTCAGGTCAGGGGATCCGGTCGCACCACCCTGCCGGCCAAGCTGCTCAGCGACATCGTCAGCCGTCTGCCCAGCGGCCCAGTGACTCTTGACGCGAGCAGCCAAGCCCAGGAGAGTGCCCCTGTGATTCTCATGTCGGCAGCCGGCCAGTACCAAGTGCGCAGCATGTCGGCTGAAGAGTACCCCACCCTACCGGAAATATCGCTCCGCACCGCCGACGCAGATGGCGATTTTGCGGGGGAGGAAAGCCCAACAGCTCAGGCCCTGGAGCTGCCCATCGAGAGCCTGTTGCAAGGGATCGGCCAAACCCTTTTTGCGGCCTCTGGAGATGAGACCAAGCAGGTGCTCACAGGAGTGCATGTCAAGCTCTTGCCAGGGGATCCCCCTTGCCTGGAGTTTGCAGCCACCGATGGGCATCGTCTGGCGATGGTGCAGGTGGAGGCCGAAGGGATCCCGGTTGCTTCGGCCCATGGGGAAATAGGGTTGGATTTCACCATTCCCGCTCGCACTTTGCGAGAGGTGGAGCGCATCCTCGGCACCCAGACCGCGGCCTCTACGGTGGAATTGCGGTTTGACCGATCCCAGGTGCAGTTTGTGCTGCCTCCTCGCGCCAGCAAAACGCAGTGCCAACAGCGGATCACCAGCCGCCTTTTGGAGGGCCAATATCCCGACTACAACCGCCTGATTCCCAGGCAATTTGAGCGGCAGATAACCCTGGAGCGTCGGCCTTTGATTGAGTCGCTGGAACGGGTGGGAGTACTTGCTGCCCAAAGAAACGACATCGTCAAGTTCAATCTTTCTGCCGCAACCCAAACCCTGCGCATCAGCACCGAGGCGCCCGATGTAGGAAGTGGCGAGGAATCGTTGCCAGTGCAGATGTCTGGTCCTGACCTGGAGCTGGCCTTCAATGTGCGTTACCTGCTGGATGCCCTCAGGGTGTTTCATACGCAGCAGGTGAGCCTGGAGCTAAACGGCGCCACGCAGCCGGCCATCTGGAAGCCCCTTGGGGCAATGCGGCTCTGTTATTTGGTTATGCCGGTGCAGCTACGGGCTACCTAGTCTTAGGAGAGCTCCACCCAGCTCTAGTCCAAAACTCTCAAGATCATCTCAGTACAAATCTACAGTTGTTTGTACAAATCTACAGTTGTTTGCATTGCCCCCTCTCCCAGAGGGAAAGGAGCCAGGGATGGTCGCGGAAGCGGCGCCGAGCGTTCAGGGAGCATGCCTCTAACCCCCAAAACCCTGAACTTTGCTGAATTTACTGAGCTTTAGGCGGTTTGGCAAAAGTCATTGA